>DASRBN010000043.1 GCA_035653615.1 Ktedonobacteraceae bacterium
TTCATCTCGTTGGGCCAGTCGCTCATGCAAGTCTTTATTCTCTTGTCGAAGCTGAAGCAGTTCTTCTTCTGGCGTCATGCCCTTACTCTACAGGATGTTGAACTCTTTGGCAAATCTCTAGGACACCTGAGTAGTTACAAATTTTTTTCGTATTTCACATGTAGCAACAGCGATCCTTGCTCTCCTATAACTTGAGCCTCTCGTTATTACTGAGTTTTTACAAAATATTCCTTGAATTTACTAATATTCTTGGGATTTTAAAAACTGAGATATTGACAAAAGCACAAGTACTTATTATAATATTGATGAGTAATAGTTATTCAGCCAGAAAACTGAGAGATCTAGCCAAGCTATTAGTATTTTAGGATATCTATTGAAAGGAGTGCATTCAATGCATCCTCGTCGCTTCTTCTCACAATTACTACCGTTTTGCTTTGCTCTAATGCTGGTTTCTTTTATAAGTACTCTGCGGTCGCCCATCATCTTTGCAAATTATAGCTTCGATGGTGGTTATTGGCCGAATAATTTTGCAATTCAGTACATCAAAGATTCCATGACGAGCAAGGATAGCGCAGGGTTTACCAATGGTATAAATGCATGGAATAATGATCCTTATGCTCCTGTTTACTTTGTTGGTTATTCAGGTGGGAATCATGTAGAAATGTGGGATCAAAACGATGGTAACGATGGATATGACGGCTATTCATGGAGGGATACTTCGTCTTTTGGTTGCAATGTTAACGGTACTACGGTATATGTAATTGCCTATGCGGCGGCATATTTGAATACCTACTATACAAATCAGAGTAAATATACTAGTGGTGGAGCAGTTCAAAGTGTAGCGGCACACGAACTTGGACATGATGTTGGTTTGGGTCATGATCCCAATGAAAATCAACTTATGTATGCTACTACAGATCGATGGTGGGTTGATGGGATAAATAGCCCTCAAAGTGATGATAACGCTGGTGTTAATGCCATCTATTCCAAATGCTGATATGCGCTAATTGAAGCGACTCGCATTCAAGAAAAAGGAAGAACTTGGTCTTTCGCCGGATGTTCTCAAGAGCAAATTATCTCTTGCTCTAGTTTGCAATGAGAGAGGTTAATGAAAGTTTAGCTTGCAAGGAGATTTCTAATGCCAAATACTAGTAAGCATAGCCCTATATTAGCGGTCTTGATGAAAGCCCTACTTGCAATAGTGATGATTGCAGGAATTGCAGCATGCCAACAATCACCCGGCATGACGAGCAAAAAAACTTCTAGCAGCACCTCTCATATAGTGATGGTGGACGCATCTCTCGCTCATATCTACAGATCACTGAAGGAGTTAAAAGGTGACTCAACTTTGATTGTGCTAGGTACTGTAAACTCACAGTCAACGTCTATTGGAAATCATGGCATACCCTACACAACTTCGGTCTTAAATATTGAGCGCACTTTACTGGGCAAATTAACAAAGAAGGTACTTGTACGACAGATAGGAGGTATAATGTCGGATGGCGCATCCATGGAAGTGGAAGGTTTTCCATTGCTACACATTGGCTCCCGCTATTTTCTATTTCTCACACCTAGTCCAATCACTGCACAGATGTATCCAGTTGGAGCATATCAAGGGGTGTTTGTCGTAGACACAAACAATCAGGTAAGCTCTATCAATGGGCAAGGATTGCCAATCAAAGATGTTCCACTCAATACATTTGTTCAAGAAGTGCTCTCGTCATAAGTATTGCAATTAAATTTATCAGACCGTAGAATTATTATATAACTTTTCCGCTGGGAAAAGTTTAAGCCCATTACTCCAAAAAAATGTTATGGGTGGTCAGAATCAACCCATTGGAAGATAATCATTTGGAGACGGGAGTCTGGCAGTATATGAACGCGGAGAATCTGACTAACAATAGATTAAATCTTCACCCCCACATATCTTTCATGGCCCGAATAACCATGTTATTGGGAATTTTGAGTCTAGTATCTGTCTTTCTCGCTCTTACAGCAGTGTTTCTGGTGATGACAGCAGGTATCTATACCTATCTCCCAGCAGGTCGTGAGTACCTCTACCTACTCTTCTGGCTGCTCTGGTTGCCTCTCCCAATCGTTACCATCATCTGTGGCACTTATGCCAGGAAAGCCGCAACCGTGCGTGGAAAGTATGATCTTGCTTTGATTGGCCTCATGCTTGGCTATGTGAGCCTTGCTATCATCAGTGCCATTATATTTGCCGAAATAACTCTGTTCTTCCGTGCATCAGGATGCACGCCTGCTGTTCCATGCGAATAATAATGTAACTGGATAGTCAATCAGGAAGTAGCTTGCCAACCGGCCAAATTTGCTAAACTTCATCAAATCACCACTGCGTTCTCGTTTATTGCCAGTGAAAGCCGTCCTGAAGAATTGTGACAACCAAATCAGGTAATCTCCCGTCCTGTAGGGACAGCGGCTGGTGCCTGTCCTAGTATCGCAACCAGGACAGGCACCAGCCGCTGTCCCTACAGGAGCTTTGTGAACAATTTTTCATAAAAATACCACCCACATACCATTACTTTGGTCATGCTCTCAAGCCTGATCCATTGTCATACACGACTATTTTAATTAACATGTATTGACGAAAGCCAACATTCCAACGGGTGTTAGCGGCACATATTGATTGAAGTGCAAAGTGGTAGAGTGCGGATTTATCCAGCACGTGGTAGAGTGTGGGTTTATCTCGCACATCAGCAGAAGAGGTAGAGATTTGATGAACGCTGAAGCATTGATAGGAACGGTACTTGGAACGTGTACACTGCAACGATTGATTGGGCAAGGGGGCATGGGCGCGGTCTACCTGGCCCAGCAATCTCGTCCTCGCCGCCAGGTGGCCGTAAAGGTATTGCTGCCGGCTGCGAAGCTCAAGCCGCACCAGCTGGCCGCTTTCCTGGAACGCTTCCGCCGTGAGACGGACGCAGCCGCCTCGTTGGAGCATCCCAATATCATGCCCGTCCACGAATATGGCGAGTACGATGGACTGGCTTACCTGGTGATGCCCTATATCAGCGGGGGCACGCTGCGCGATGCCATGGAGCGCGAAGGGCCGATGAGCCTGGAGAAAGCTGCCTTCTACCTCGATCAAGTCGCCGCCGCCCTCGATTTCGCTCATGCGCACGGCGTCATCCACCGCGACATCAAGCCTGCCAATATTTTATTGACCTCCGAAGGTCGTGCCTTGCTGACCGATTTCGGCCTCGTCAAAGTGATTGCCGATGGGCAGTCCGCCCAGACTCGCCTCACCGGAGAAGGCGCTCCCGTTGGCACCCCGGACTATATGTCTCCCGAGCAGGTCATGGGAGATGAGGTCGATGGGCGCGCCGACCTCTATTCGTTGGGCGTCATCCTCTACCAGATGATTACCGGCACGACGCCATTTCAGGGCGAGACGCCCATGCAGATTGCGGCGCAGCAGTTGCATACTCAACCCGCTTCGCCTCGCCTGCTGCGCCCCGATTTGCCCATAGCTGTTGAACAGGTCATGCTGCGCATGATGGCCAAACGACCCGCCGACCGCTTCCCGACTGGGCGTGAGTTCGCCCTTGCTTTCCGCGCCGCCATGACCTCCGTGGAACTCCCATCCTTTGTAGCGACGAATTCAGCCTCCATCCCTGCTACTCCTGCCCATACCGGCTCATCGAGCCTGCTCTCCCGGCGTTCAGGTGGGCTGCTCGATCCCCAGTGGCAATCAGGCATGTTTCCGGTAGTGACTCAGGACCAGGACAGGAGCTATGCAACGGGCGTTCTGCCCGCCGCTAATGCCGCTATGCCGGTCCGCTCCTCCGGTCTGCTTTCCAGAACAGGCATGTTTCCCAGGGTCGGAACCACAGGAACCTTCGCGGCAGCCACGGCAAACGACCAGGTACCTGTCACACCGCCTGGCGGGCGTTCCCTACTCGGGCGCAATCAAGCTAGCGCCTATGCTCCAGCCCAGGACCTCTACGGCCAGCCAACGCTGCCACAGGTGGACTTTAACGGCATGCCTATCCCATTCGATCAAATGCCGGGCAGCGCCAATCTCACCGCCGGTGTAGCGATGTTTCCAACCGCGAGCGACAAACAGCCGGCGATACTCCCCTCTGCTTTCACACAAATGTCGCCGGATTTCAAAACAACCTCGGGTTCTCTGGCCGTGCCGAACTACGAGCAGATCAATGGCAGCACTACCGTCAAGTTGACCGGCCCTCTGAAGATTGTACAGGTTCCGGTAGCCGGTCAACCAGGCCAGTACATGACCGGCCTTTTGAGCGTCCCAACACAGGCGCCACCCCCGGCTCCCCCCACCAGAGGCTTCTCGAAAAAAGTCCGCATCATAGGACTATTGATCGCCCTGGTTATCCTGCTAGCAGGTGGCACAGCGGGACTCGCCTTCGTGCGTTCGCACTCCTCGCAGCAGTCAACATCCTTGAACAGCGGTTATCCTGCCGCAAGTAGCACTCCCAACTTGCAGGCTACCACCATCGCCCAGGCAACGGCTACCGCTCAGGCAAATATTATCCTTTCAGATGCGCTTGACCAGAACTATCACAACTGGCCCATCTCAAATTCCGGCACGAAACTCTACCAGTTCAAGAATGGCGCATATCATATTACCAATCTAAGCGATCAAGGCGTTGCGGTTGTGCTGCAGGCCGGCTCATATAGCCAGCCAATCGGTTACCAGTTAACCATGCAGGAGATCAAGGGAGATGATACCTCGATTAATAACTCCTTCGGCATGATTATCCGCTATAGCCAGCAGACCAAAGGCAACCAGGTCATCAACACCTTCTATAGCTTTGAAGTCGTCAATACCAACAACGGGGAATACAGATTTTACAAGTATGACAACAGCAAGGGCCCCTCGGTCAACCCGTGGACGTTGCTCTGGCACCAACCATTTGGCAAAGAATTTCACCAGGGTCACACCTCTAAGAGCATCAATACGGTGAAAATCTTTGCTAACGGCAGCACTTTTACTTTTACTGTGAATGGTAAGGTAGTGGGAACCGCTAAAGATAGCTCGTTCAAAGCTGGCACCGTTGGTATGCTCGTCAACCTCAAAGGTACCGAAGTCGCCTTTTCCGATCTGCTGATCACCAGGAATTAAAACATCGGTGAGCGTGCAGAGGGCGACCCCATGAATAGGGTTTTTGCAGCGCCCAGGCAAAAACCCTATTCATGTAAGGCCCTCCAGGGTTCCTACACGCTTGCCTTGATAAGTACTTTTGTCACCCCCCTGAGCCTGAAAGATTGTCAGAACTGTCTCAGTTTAATACTATACACACATGGGGATGTTGGCCGTGGGTATTCGTGTGCCCGCGAGCAATACACCTATCTATCCTGCGACCGTGTCATTCTGAGCGCAGCGAACGGGGAAGAATCTCAGTCTGACATCGCCGCGAGGTAGGCAGGGACGGACGTAAGGAGAAAATTTTGATGAAAACGGAAGCGTTGATCGGAAAGGAATTAGGCTCAAGCACACTGCAAAGACTCATTGGCCACGGCACGTTAGGCACCGTCTACCTGGCTCAGCAGAGCCGCCCGCGTCGCCAGGTTGCCGTCAAAGTGTTCGTGCGCGCAGCTGCGCTGGAACCTCCTCTCCTCGACGAATTTCTCGCGCGTTTCCAGCATGAAGTGGATGCCGCCTCTTCGCTGGAACATCCACATATTCTCTCCATCCATGAATATGGTCAACATGTTAAATTAGCATACCTGGTCATGCCGTTCGTGAAAGGTGGCACACTCCGCGACAGATTGGAACGTGATAGCGCGCTTCCCCTTTCTACAGCTGCCGATTACCTGGAGCAACTGGCAACCGCTGTAGATTTCGCTCATAGCAAGGCAATCATTCATCGTGATATCAAACCGGGCAATGTATTGATTGCGTCCGATGGCAGGCTGCTGCTTGCCGATTTCGGCTTGACCAATGTTGTATCAGAGGGCAAAATGGCCTCCGTGCGCCTGGCCGCGGCAGGAATGCTCGATTATATGGCCCCCGAGCAGGTCGTGGGCAAAAGGATAGATAGCCGCGCGGACATCTATTCGCTCGGCGTTGTGCTTTACCACATGGTTACCGGAACAGTTCCTTTTAAAGGGGAGACGTTGACACAGGTGGCCGTGAAGCATTTGCAGGTACCTCCTCCATCGCCGCGCGCCTTACGCCCGGATTTGCCGCTAGAAGCAGAACAGGTCATCTTGCGCGCGCTGGCCAAGCGCCCGGGAGAGCGCTACCAACACGCGCAGGAACTCGCCTCCGCTTTCCGCCTCGCCTTGCAATCCAGCGTTGAAGCACAAACTCAAACCGGGCAGCTCCGCGAGCAGAGCGGCACATATGAAATCAACACCCAGCCTGCATCCCATAAGCCTCACAGCCTGTTTGATCCACAGTGGCAGACGGGCACGCTTAACGTAGTACACAATGGGCGCCAGGACACAGGAGCAGATAAGGCGCTTCCATGGGCCTCGCACGGGCAAACGGGGTTCTTGCAGGAACCCACGACGAGCAGCGGAACCGGGCAGTTTCGCATGCTCGGCAAAACTTCAAGGAGCGCCACGCAAGAAGATAGGGCTTCCGGTCAGGCATTGGAGACGCCTGTGAAAGCCGATCCCGTGTCTCCTTCTCCTGACGCGGGTACGACAGGAGCCTTAAGGCTACAAAACTACGAGCCGGGCAATACCGGCACGATCAAGCTGACCGGCCCGGCCAAAGTCGTGCGCGTGCCTGTCGCGGGCCAGCCAGGTCAATATGTGACCGGACTGCTGCCGGTATTGCCTGCCGCCGAGCCACAATCATCGCCCGGCAGGCCAGCAGGTGCCAGGAATAGAAATGTAAAGGTCCTGGCAACCGCGTTGCTCGTCCTGCTCCTGGTCGGCTCCGGTATCTTCGCGTTCGCCAGGATACGTAGTAATCAGTCACCATCAACGGCTCAAAACAAATTACATAACAAACCCATGATGGTTAACCAGACGCCTGATATTGCAGCTACGGCTACCGCAGATGTGAAGGCGACTGCTGAGGCCAATATCATTCTCTCCGACCCCCTGGATCACAATATTCACAACTGGCTCGTCAAGAACACCGGAACCACACTCTATCAGTTTCAAAATGGCGCATATGTCATCACCAACAACGACCCTGCGCGGGGAGCGCCCGCTATCTTGCAGGGCGTAACTCTGAGCAGCCCGTTTGGCTATGCTTTGACGATGGAAGAAATTCGTGGCGATGACAACTCCATCAATAATGCGTTTGGCATGATCTTGCGCGCCACCACGCAGCAGAAGGGTGGCAGGACGATCACGACCTTCTATAGCTTCGAGGTCACGAATAATCCGGGCGGCGAATACGAGTTCTGGAAATACGATGACAGCCAGGGATCGAAGGCGAATCCCTGGCAAGAGCTCTGGCACCAACCATTTGGCAAAGAATTTCATGAGGGACATGGGCCAAAAAGTATCAATACCTTCAAAGTCTTCGCCAATGGCAAAAGTTTTACGTTGACAGTAAATGGGAAACACGTTGGCACCGTCCAGGATGGCTCGTTCTCCAGCGGTGCCGTTGGCATGCTCGTCAATCAGAAAGGGACAGAAGTCGCTTTCTCAAATTTGTTACTGACAAGAAACTAGTAGGGACAGCGCCTTGTGCCTGTCCTCAACAGAGCCATATTGATCGGTTGATTGTGAAAAATCATTGCCTGTTCTCATTGGAGCTGGAGGCATCACTTGACAAACATACTCATCACTATCACGCTTGTGCTTACCGTTTTTCTGTTGGCCTTGAACTGTTTCCTCGCGGTGTTCTACCGTAAAAGACGTGCTGCCGAGATTGTGTCGTATATTGTGGTGGGATTGATCGAGCTGGGCCTGTTTGTCTTTACGCTCATGCTGCGTCTTGGCATTCTGCGGCATATCCCCTATCACCTGCCGCCCCATTTGCCTTTTAACCGCGCCGAAATCGGTGCGACGATTACCATTGCCATCGGCCTCTTCCCCGCCGCTTACTGGCATCGCACCTCACTCTCGCAACTACGACAGCGTATGGCACGCGATGCCCAGGCCATGCAGCAGCGCGAAGCCGGTGTTCAGGTCCGCAGTAGCGCACCAGGAGAATGGATGAACTAGGACGAATAACTGATCTTCTGAAACTACGCGCCCTCTATTCGCGTAGTTTGCTTAGTGTCATCGACTCATTTTTCCTATTTGATAGCCATATCCATCATGCGTTCTTAACTAGCAGGTGTCTTGACAACAGCCTGTTATTCAGTTATTATGTGCTATAGCAATTAGTTATATCTTTAAATGTAGCACTAAGAAAGGGTAACAATGCTTCCTGAGCAGAATCAATCCATGATGGCAAAGCCGGTGATGCGACAGCAAAATCCTTTTCAAGAGAAGATATCGGCTGCCGTGGTAGCGCGTGACCTTGTGCGGATGTTTGGGCAGAAGGTCGCGGTGAACCATCTCAATCTGACAGTACAGCGTGGTGAGTTTTTCGGCTTTCTGGGTCCAAATGGAGCCGGTAAATCCACCACCATCAAAATGCTGACCGGCCTTTTGCGGCCTACAAGCGGCTCCGCATACGTGGGCGGCGTCGACGTATGGAGCGACCCTATCCGGGCGCGCTCGTTGATGGGCGTCCTGCCGGAATATCTGAACCTGTATGAACGCCTGACCGGGCGCGAGTTTCTTACCTTCGCCGGACACATGTACGGGGTGCCGGAAGCCGATATCCGGCGCCGTTCGGAGGAGCTGCTGCAAGTGCTGACGCTCAATGATGATGCCGATAAGTTGATCGTCGATTACTCTGTCGGCATGCGCAAAAAGATCGCGCTGGCAGCCGCGCTCATCCATCGCCCGCAGGTACTCTTCCTCGATGAGCCATTCGAGGGCATTGATCCGGTCAGTTCGCGCGTCATTCGCGATATCCTGCACGATGCGACGCGCCATGGCACCACCATCTTTTTCTCCTCGCATATTATGGAGGTGGTGGAGCGCCTTTCCACACGCGTCGGCATTATCAACCAGGGAACGCTGGTGGCCGAAGGTACGCTGCAAGAACTGCGCGACCGGGCACAGGAGGGCAAGGATGCAACCCTCGAAGACATCTTCCTGAACGTGATTGGCGCGCGCGAAGAGGCACATAATCTAAGCTGGCTTGAATAGCTCGCCGGGTGGAACATTAGCGTTTCCGCCGTTTTCCTATCTCCAGGAGGGATATATGGTCGTGCATAGTGATAAGCTGCGCTGGCTCTTCTGGTTGCGCTGGAAGGTCTTCACGCGAGGCTTTGTACGCAGCCCATGGAGCGCAGTCGGTTCCATTTTCCTGTTTCTATTCGTTTTGGGATTCGCGGGTTCGGTTGCTGTAGGCTCCTTCTTTGCCTATCGTCTCCTGCCTGCCCCTGCCAATACAGAACTGGTATTCATTGTCCTGACCGCGGTCTACTTCTTGTGGATCATCCTGCCCCTGCTGGAATATACCGTTAATGAGGGTCTGGATGTCTCCAAATTAATACAATTCCCGCTCACGCGTGCTGAATTGATGTCGAGCCTGCTGTTCTCGACCCTGCTTGATATTCCCACCATCGGTCTTATCCTTGTTTTTGCCGCCGTAGTCGCAGGTTGGGCCATTTCTGTGCCCGTGGGAATACTGGCTTTTGTCGCCATGCTGATCTTCTATGTGCAGGTAATCGGCATCAGCCAGCTGGTGCTGGCCATCTTGATGCGCACATTGCAGAGCCGCCGTTTCCGCGACCTGAGCATTATCATCATCGCCGTCTTTTCCTCGTCCTGTTACCTGATCCAGCAGTTCGTGCTGGGTGGCACGCGGCTGCAACACTTTTACGAGAGCCTGAAAAGCGCCAGTTTCTCCCCTTATCTACAGTGGTTGCCGCCGGGTATGGCTGCGCGCTCAATTCAACAGGCGGTCGCCGGCAACTGGGGGGCAAGCCTTGCCTTCCTTGGTCTCTTGCTGGTCGTCACCGCGGTAGTATTGTACCTCTGGCAGGTTGTGCTTGAAAGCAGCATCAGCACGCCTGAGGTTAGCGGCTCCGGGCGCAGGCATGCCCGTCGCCAGCATGCCCCGGCCTTGCCTGCCGGTACTGAAATTGCCGGCACGACCCTGTGGAGTCGATTGATATCTCCGCAGGTACGCGCCATCGCCACAAAAGATCTCAAATACTTCTGGCGCGACCCCCAGCTCAAGGTGGTGATGTTCCAATCGCTAATCTACGTCGCCATCTTCATTCTAGGGCCATTATTCAACCCCAACTCCGCCCGTTTCGGCGGTAGTAGCTACACGCTGTATATTGTCCCCTTAATCGTCTTCCTGTTCACCATCACGCTCTCGCTTAACTCCCTGGGCCTGGAGCGACAGAGCCTTACCACGCTATTCCTTTTTCCAGTCAAGCCGGAACGCATCCTGTGGGCAAAAAACCTGGCTGTGTTTATGCTGGGTTTAGGAGAACTGATTGTACTGATCATTCTGGCCGCATTCCTGTCGCGGGCCTGGAATCTTGTCTTGCCTGTGCTGGCTATCGCGCTGGCGGGAATGGGCATCACCCTCGGCTGCGGCAACTTCACATCCGTTTACTTTCCGCAGTACGTGCGGCAGATGCAGCGCGGCTTTCGCGCTACCGGGCAATCGTCGCAGGGAGGGTGCCTGCGCGGCATCGTATCGCTGCTCATGCTGGCCGTAACCGCCGTCTTATTGATACCGGTTGGTGTGGCGCTGATCCTGCCCGTTCTTTTCCATGTGCAGTGGGTATGGGCCGTTTCCATTCCCCTGGCTCTCGTCTACGGCATCACCTTTCACCAGGTCGTGACGCGCCTGGTAGCGCCGCGCATCATCGATCGGACGCCGGAGATACTGGCGATTACGACGCGGGAGCAATAGTCATCCCTACTGCTTCCTCATCAAGTCCTTTTTATGAGCCGATGAGCGCATATATCTCCAGAGCAGGAAAAGAGGGATGACGATGAGCGCGATGACCAGCGCGTAGGCTCCGATTGCGATGATCGTTGACAATCGCTGCGCCTGCTGTGGACTACTGTTGCCGATGGCGGGCGGATACAGCCCTGTGATGATGAAGTGTGGCTCGCCGCCTACATGGATGGTATTGAAGATTTGCTTGCCTGGAATGTCCAGCATTGCCACGTTTCCGCCCTGCAGCGCGATAAAACCGAGCTGCCCATCGCTTGTGATGGCGATTGATTGCGGGGCAACACCCAGGCGAATAGTGTTGATCGGTTCGTGCGGCGGGACAGTCGTGCCAGGTGTAATTGGGCTTAGCACCTCAATGACCTTGTGCTGTATGTCGGGTACGTAAACTTCGCCTGTGATCGCGTCATAATCCATTGGGCCAAACTGACCTCCGCTCAACAAGGCAGGCAGAGGCTTGCGCGATGCCAGGTCTATGGCGTAGACATCGCCGTTGCGCGTTGTCAGGTACACAAACTCTCCCGCCGGAATGGTGACATATTGCGGACCGCCAGGGATCGGAATGCTGGCAATCAGGTTGCTGTTGGTATACACATTCATGGCGGTCGTCGTGGCTACCCACAGCTGGTTGCCGTTCCCTCCCGAGATGCCGGAGCCAACGTAGGCTACCGCCATGCCATAGACGTCACCGCTGGTGGTGATGGTTTTCTTTATGGCGCAATTCGTGGGGTCGATTTCTGTGATCGTGTTGGAAGCGTTGCCGGCCGCGTAAAGGATATTGAGGCCTGCATCGAATGCCACCAGGCTGGGCCGTCCGGGAACATTTGCCGTACAAACCGTCTGCCCCGTTTTTGCCGCGAGCAAGGTAACGCGTCCCAATGCTGGCTGCGCGATATAGAGAAAACGCCCATCCAGGCTTAAATAGACCATGGATGGGTCGCCTGGAACAGCAAAGTTATTGACTACTTTTTGCTGCGAGATGTCGATAACACTCATGCCATTCCCTGCCCCTGCCACATATGCCAGGTTGGGCGCTCCCCCATCGGCATAGGCAAGCTGAGTGGCGGGGGACAGCAAAAATAAGCACAGCAGAGCAATGCCTATCCCATATATTTTTACATGATGCAAACTCATTGTCTCCATACTCACGATGCCGGAGGTGTTAATGAAGTCCACCCCTTGCTATTTGCGTCCAGGCGATACATTGCCGTTGGATAGGAAAGCGAGAGATATACTACTGAGGGATTGGTTGGATCGGCGGCCAGAACTGCCAGGTTGCCATTGATGTGCGGCAGCTGGCTCCAGGTGCGTCCACCATCTTCGCTGCGATAGACGGCCAGCCCGGTTTTGCCATAAATGACCTGCGGCGAAGCAGGTGACACGGTTAGCGCGGCAATAGAAGCCTGGCTATACATCAACTTGAACGTCTTGCCACCATCTTGTGATGCGTAGACACCCGCGTCACCGGAGGCATAGATAGGGCTATGTGGTCCTGCCGTCGCTACGTCATCGATGCCGCCCTCGATATTTTTGAAGACCTGCCAGTGATTCCCGCCGTCTGTACTGCGTGCCATACCATCGCTGCCGTAGACCAGCAGTTGACCCGGCGCTCCCGGAATGGGCAGGATGCCAAAGATCAATCCAAAGGGCAGTGTGCCGGTGCTGGAGAAGTGCTGGCCGTTATCCAGGCTGACTTTCAGTCCCAACGCTCCCTGGTCGAAAAGATAGATGTAGACCTCGTTGGGGTTGTCGTTACCGGCTGCCTCAGTATAGATATAGCTGGAGGTGAGGCTGGACGTGGGTATCGAAAGTTTCCACGTTTTGCCCTGATCGTCGCTTGTATAGAGGCCCAATGTACCGGAATGGGGAACTGTCGCAAGTTGTGTCAGGACATAGAGCCTGTCGGGATCGAGCGGGCTATAGGTGAGCGCATAGGCCATTAAGCCGCCCATTGGTTGGCCCGGACCTGCCGCCACCTGTTGCCAGGTCGCGCCATCATCCTGGGAGCGAAAAATACCGTAATGTGTTGCCAGCACCAGGACATGCGAAGGCAAGGCGATCAAGGAATGCACGTGATTGGTCGCTATTCCAAAACCATTGACTGCTAGAGGCGTTGCGGTTGCATCGGATTGTGCTCCATTGCCGCTCCCACCGCCACTGCAGGCGGCCAGCAAAAACGCGATCGCTATAAACATGATAATGCGTGCATGTTTAAACTGTTCCATAGTTACACTGGTTACATCTTTCTCTGTGAACGATGAACTTCAAAACCGCTCACTATATTACCATATCTAACGAATATTGACGCATCAAAATATCCTGGTGATTACCTACAAGTGGGTGGGAGATTCTTCGTTGCACTCAGAATGACATGCCCCGCGCTGTCATATCGCATTCTCTACGTTGTCATAGGGATGTTCTGCAATGGACGTAGGGCCGATTCATCGGCCTCGCGCCCGTTGCCACAGTAGCTTGTTCAAACCCATTATCGGCCCCGCCGTTGTAACATCAATCTTGCGCGGTAAATTTGACCGTCGCCTCGTGCAATGCGCCATCGGGCGTATGTATTATTATCCTCACCTGCCAGTCGCCCGGCATACTTAAATCCCCGGCGGCACTGAAATGCCCTTTCCCATCGGGTTGTAGAGTAAGCGTATCGGTCCCCATATCCATATCGAGCATGGTGTTGTCAAGCGAAACCCCGACATTTGTAGCAGGCTGACCCGTTGCATTGTCAGTAACCGTCGCTGTGAAGACGTTGGAGCCGAAGCGATCAGGATTGATGTTGAGCGTGATAGTAAATTTCTTATCGGTTGTTTTCACTGTGGTATTGAACGACGAATTTTTCGCCGCCGGGGCCGCGGAGGTTGTAACCGGAGCAAGCGTACCAACAAAGACATTCATCAGCCCGGCGCATACCAGTATACCTGCGCCCAGCAGTGGCTGCCAGCGCAGGACCGATTTCAGTTGTTGAGTTTTCTTCGCCATCCGTCCTTCGCGCAATCTCACCTGTTGAGCAAGCAATTGATTCTGGCGCGAAGTTTCCCGGCCATTGGCTGCGGTTGTGGCCTGCTGTAACGTACTACCTCGATTTATTACGTTCCCCTCTTCTGCCGCTGTCGCCTGTTCGGATGGGGCAATCAGCTGCGCTCCTACAGGCGACCCGGTGACTTGCAGATTTTTTAAGCGCTGCGCAGCATAAGCGTATTTCTTCTGCTCTTTTTTCAGTCGCGGGCTGAGCAGGCCAATCTGAATGGCGCTGGCTAGCAGTAATAAACCCGTAAGCACGATATGGACAAGCAGCGCGCGTCCATAAGCAGTCGCTAGAAATTGTTGCCCGGAACTCAGATGGAATGTGGCGCTGAAAGGACCTGTGACGGCCATAATCAGCACTCCGGCAACGACCAGCGGCGTGGCATAGGGAATGACGGTTGCCAGCGAGCGTGACTGTTCTGCCGGCGCCCTGCGTTTGAGAACCGGCAGGTAAGCGGTCGCGATGTACATGATGCCACCAACCCAGAGCGCCGCCGCCAGCAGGTGCAACCAGTCTATCACGACGGCAAAGACAAAGAGGTTTATTCTGACCCCTGTAGCAGGGCTTGACATAGACATGGCGACGAATAGCAGCGAGCCCAGGAAAAAATTGACCAGGGAAAGCCCGTTATTGACGGCCCGCGAGCGCTGCTTGTGCGCTACCATGTAGACTGCGAGCAGCAATGCCACAACAATCACTATCTCGCCCATCGTCCAGTATGTGCCGAAACGCCCGCCGCCAAGGACATCTCCAAGCAGCGAAAGGGAGAATGCATCTGCCCAGTTCCCGCCCGCGATATTGACTGCCTGCCCGATCAACACACCGATATTAGCCAGCAGGAGCACGACGAGCGTGGGCAGCGAAAGGCGCTGTTCGAAATACTGCTCCACCTCTTCATTGATGGATCGTTCCTCTACATGTGCCTGCGATGCAAGTCCAGGCACGAAATTCGACCACAGCTGCGCTCCCATCCAGAAGACAGCCCCAAGCTCAACCAGCGTTATCATAATGAAGTTGAAAAATGTCGGGCCGTCGATTTGACTGGCATTCAGGACGGCGAGCGTCTCTAAAAAATATCTCATCTATTTCATCCAAATCTTCTACTGTCAGGCGCGGGATCCTGATGAATTTTGACGAGCGAATCAGGGAATCCGTTCGTGTCATGCTGAGCGCAGCGAGAATTCCGCTCTGTTCACTTAATAAAAAGTCAGCATCAAATAGAGAATCCGTTCATGTCATGCTGAGCGCAGCGAAGAATCTGCGTCGAGGGCCACCGAGATTCTTCGCTGCGCTCAGCATGACATGGCCAGAGATTGCTTGCCTCATTCGGTTGTCAAATTTCACGAGGGGCGTACCCTGGTGGTCGCCCGCCGTCAGGTATATTGTCTTTCATCTTTATAAGAGCGTCAAGTAGGGGCGTACCCCGGTGGTCGCTCGCCGTCTCTCAGGCTCAGGGAGCGGCCGGTATAAGTTTATGCCGGATGGCGAAGCGCACCAGGTGCGTTATGTCGCGCAACCCCAGCTTTTCCATGACGTTCGCGCGGTGCGCCTGCACGGTCTTGATGCTCAGCACCAGCCGGTCGGCAATTTCTTGATTGGTATGCCCTTCCGCTACCAGCTTCAGCACCTCTATTTCGCGCGGAGTCAGCGTTCGCAGTTCCTGAGCAAGGTTCGTTGCTGCGGGGTTCGCAACATCTCTATTCTGGTCGTTTAGCCCCGCTGGAGATGCTGTAACATAGGCATGAATGAGGGCCCTGGCCAATCCGGGGTACAGGAACGCATCCCCGCGAGCCACGGCGGAAATAGCCATCTGCAAGTCGCCGGGCGCGGCCTTCTTGACTAGATAGCCAGCTGCGCCCATCCGCAGCGCCTGCAAAAAATATTCCTCGCTTTCGTGCATAGTCAGAATCAGCACCTGCGTGGCCGGCTGCTCGCTGCGAATTCGCCGGCATGCCTCAAGGCCGTCCATGTCGGGCATGCTGATATCCAGCACGATGACATCCGGTTGCAGTTCTTGCGCCAGTGCTACCGCTTCCCGCCCGGTACGTGCCTCACCCACGACCTGCAAATCCTTTTGCAGGCTGAGCAGCATCTTGAGTCCCTGGCGCAGGATATCATGATCGTCGGCGAGCAACACGCGAATTGGAGCTTGAATCCCTGCTTCAGCGCCCATATATCCCCCCTTCCGCTTGCGTTACCGGCAGAGGTAGTATGACTTCAACCGTTGTTCCCTGGCCAGGCGCAGACTGTATCGTAATTGTCCCGCCCAGTAATGCCGCGCGTTCGCGCATGCCGGGTATTCCCAACCCTGTATGTGATGTAGAGAGGTCAAAGCCGCAACCATCGTCGCGAACTTGCAGGAAGATGTGCTGCTGCTCGCGCGCCAGTGTGATACAGGCCTGCTGCGCTCGCGCGTGCCGGGCCACGTTCGTGAGGCATTCCTGGGCGACGCGGAACAATGTCGTCTCGTAGAGGCCTGAACTATCGCTCTCCCCTACGATATGCTCTACGTCATCCAGGTGCAGCTCTACAGGCAGGTGCAGGCGCTGGAAACTATCCTCAGCCAGCCAGCGAAACGCGGCATGTAATCCAAGATCGTCCAGCACGCCCGGCCTCAATTGCTGCGCTAACGTGCGTATATTTTCCAGCGTATCCTGGATGAGGTGGGACAGGTTATTTAGACCGGTACGAAGCGATGCGCGCACCTCCTCCGTAATCGCGGGGTCCGGCAATGCCGCGAGCGACTGGTTGAGAATTTCCGCGTGAATAAGGAGCGCGGTAAGCGTCTGGCTGCTCTCGTCGTGCAGTTCGAGCGCGAGCCGGCGGCGTTCCTCTTCTTGCGCCTGCAGGATCAAGAGAGCCTGTTCGCGTCGCGTCGCTTCCAGTTGATCGAGCATACCGTTGAATGCCTGGGCCAGTTCCGCGATCTGCGAATCGGTCGCCGTGATTTTCGCGCGCGCCTGTGTCTTTCCGGCACTGATAGCGCGGATCGTCGCGAGCAAGCTGAAGAGTGGGCGAAAACTGATACGCAGGAGAATCACGTTGATTGTTAGAGTGAGCAGGGTAGCCGCGACGATGAAGCTGGTATCGATCAGGTAGTGATGCGCCTCCAGGCTGTGGCTGGTCACCCATAGACCAACCAGAGCCTCGCCAACCAGCATCAAGCTATTGGCCAGGATAACTTTCTCAAATAGAGAGAGCCGCAAACGCTGTAACTGTTTCCGGCAAAAACGCCTAACTCGCGACACGCCGATATCTCACTTCTTCGCTCTATGGCAGCAAAACTCTCAGTAACTCGACATAACTATAGACCTGATTGCCCCATATCGTCAAGATTGATACTGCGCTTTGAGCCATTATTCTACCTGAACGAACAACGTGCGTTGCTGGGGATCAAAGCCGTCGGCGTTGGCTACAATGCGAATCTCCCACGGCCCCGTCATATACAATTGCAACTGCACGCTGTAGTTTCCCTGACCTTGCGCTGTGACATGAATACGGTTCGTTATCATGTCCATATTAGTCATTTTAGCACTCGGCAAAACCTGTGCCTGCTCAATGGGCAATCCCTGCGGGTCTGTCAGATGCAGTTCCACAGTGGTGAACCCGCTTGCAACCGGAGTTCGCTGTTCGAGATACACATGCAGGATCGCGGGTGAATGTTCGCGCAGGGTCGCGGCGAAGATCAGTACGCCGGTACAGCATACAGCAAGAAAACACCAGAAAATGGGTCGCACGCGCATAGATGTATTTCCTCTTTATTCATTCGGAAACGAGTTACACAGTATAGTGTAGGTTAATGTGCCGCGGCTGGCTATTAGGATGAATCCCTATTTTGCACCGTAGGGTGTTTGCCATATCTCAGTTCGTTAATACCTGCCACGACTTGCCTCCGTTTGTGCTATACAGCACCTCGGCGGGTAGAAAGAAACCGGCATAGAGATGATCGGGATGCAGGGGGTCAACGAGTAAAGAAACCATATCGCCGCGATTGAAATGCCAGCGGTGCTGCCAGGTGTTCCCGCCATCTGCTGAATACCACAGGTCTTGCCCGGATAGCGCGTACAGCGTCTTTCCTGTGGCATCGATAGCGAGGCGTGTTGGCGGACTCGCCATCGGTGAAGTTGCTAGCTGCGTAATTTGTGAACTGCCCTCGTGCCAGTAATATATCCCCTGGTCGGTAGCGCAGAAAATAATGCGCGGCGTAGTCCCGGAAGCTACGATACTGTAAACGTTGCCTTTCACAGCAGTAATATGGTTCCAGGAGTGTCCATCGTCATGCGTTTCATATAGTCCCTGATCGCCGCCGAGGATCAGGTGGTCAGGATCAGCAGGGTCGGTCAGTAGAGAAGGAACCTGCATATTTGAAAGGGTGTTATTCGTGATGGAATACCAGTGAACGCCCATATCTCTCGTCTCGAACAATCCCGCGCTGATGAAATAGGCGTAGAACTGGCCGCTGGCCGGTCCGGCTTTGATAGTATAGGGATAGGCCGAAGCGGATAAGTTGGGCGGATTATGCGCCTGCCAGCTCTTGCCGCCATCTGAACTGAAATATGTCCCCATACTCTGACCAAATCCGCTGATGGGAATAGCCGTGACCGCCAGCAAATTCGGGTTGGCGGGGCTGTCCGCAATGGAAGTAATCATCAGAGAATTCAGTACCCCGCGCGCTTGAGGCCAGGTGCGCCCGTCATCAGTACTGGTAAACATGCCGTAGTGAGTGCCCAGATAAACAACTCCCGGCTTTACGCCGAGAGCTACTGTGTGCAGGTGGGTATGTGGATTCGAGAGCGGGCGTCCTGCTACTGTTGGGTCGGTGCTATTCACCTGCCTGTTGAGTAGCAGCCAGGTGGCAACGATGACGATGGCAAGCAGCACCGGAATAAGTACGCGCAGTAGCCGTTTGCGTGGAGTGGATTTTATCACGCGGCGGCTAGATTCCTGCTCTTTTGCCGTATTGGAAACTGAAGGTGGTTTCGACAGTGACATTGCTCTTTCTGTCCTTTAACAGGCTCATAAATATATTCTTGTTACTACTCTAAGCCTTCAGGTCAAGAGGTTCCAGAAATCGGCTCGCGCGGAAAGACTATGCCTGTTGAGTTTAATGTACAGGTGGACACTAGCGCCAGCGCGTGATACAGTATGATAGCTCTTGCGCTCATCAATTCCGTGGACAGAGTACGGCAAGAGAAAGAAGAGGTATAGCCAATGAAAGACTCAGGCAAGACTACTTCGTCCCTCCAGAAGCGACCGCACCGGCGTATTGTCAAGGTCGTACTGATAGCTCTTCTCGTTCTCATCTTTCTTGCAGTAGCGGCAATTGGTGGCGTCAGTTTCTACTTCTCCAACGCCATCCTTGAGGTGATCCATTACACTCCTACCTATGCTATAACTGTGGACGCGGTCGGCGCGAAGGTGATCACGCTGCAACGGAACTCCAGCACGCTGGCTCCGGGGGTATTTGAGATCGAATGGCCCGCGGGACAGGCTATCGTAGGCCCGATTCTCTCCTCGAATGCAAGTACTGTGACGCGCCAGTTTATGCAAACCACCGGGTCTCTCGCTCCTGGCACGAAGGTATACTGGAACAGGAGGGTCTACGCGGGCAAATTCATGGACAGCCTGGGATTGACAATCAACAACGTGCAGATTCCTGATCCTCTAGGGCCAATGCCCGCGTGGTATGTTGCCGGCAAACTCTCCACCTGGGCTATCCTGGTACATGGTCGAGGGGTAACACGAGAAGAAACATTGCGCGTTTTTCAACCATTGGCACATCTCGGCCTGCCCCTGCTTGCCATTTCGTATCGCAATGATCTCGGTTCCCCGGCCAGCCCCGACGGCTACGATCATTTCGGCGATACCGAGTGGCAAGACCTGGAAGCCGGTGTCAAGTACGCGCTGGCCCACGGCGCGCAACACCTGGTACTCTACGGCTGGTCACAAGGAGGGGCCATCGTTGAAGCCTTCGTGCATCGCTCATCCTATACATCATATATCCAGGCCCTTGTGCTCGATGCCCCGATTCTCGACCTGCGTTCGACGCTCGCGTTCCAGGCCCAGATGCTTTCAGTACCAGGATTTATCGACCCTATTGCGGAAGAGGTTGCCACCATACGCGGTGGTCTCAATTTCGATGCGCTCGATCAATTGCAATTGCCTCAGCCTGCCATTCCCGTCCTGCTCTTTCACGGTGAAAGTGATACGACGACGCCGATTGGAGTTAGCGATGCTTTTGCGAAAGCCCATCTTGCTATTGTCACATACATTCGCGTTCCACATACGGACCATACTGAAGCCTGGAATACAGACCCGAAAGCCTACGATGCTGAATTGACCTCATTTCTGACGCAAAAGCTGCACCTGGTGGAGTCATAGCAACCCGCACCAGGGCGACCGGTAGGGTGCAGATTTATCCAGCACGCGGTACGCCTTCCCAGGTCAGATTTTCTCCGCGTGCTTGCGGCAGTCGGGGCAGCGGCCAAAGATGCTGAGGGAATGCCCCTCGATGGCAAAGTCGGTCTGGTTCTCAAGCGCGGCCAGTTGCTCTCTGGGAAGGCAGATGTTTACTTCGACCACGCGGTGACAATCAGTGCAGGTCAGGTGATGATGATGATTGCCGCCGCAGACGCGGTAGTGGTGTGTCCCGTCGGCAAACTCGATGCGGTCGAGCAGGCCCGCGCTGAAAAGCATTTCGACCGAGCGGTAGACAGTTGCCCGCCCAAGGCGCGGCTCAACCTCGCGCAGCTGCTGCCACAATTCATCGGTTGTGAAATCGGCCCCACTGGCTGCGAGCGCTTGCAGTCGTTCCGCGATAAGCTGGCGCGGGCGCGTGTTGCGCTGTCCCACCTCGTCGAATGCTGTACGTATCTGGTCCTCGATCCCCATGCCCATTTACTTTCTCTCCAGCTGCCTCATCTTTCTTTATAGTCTACCATGTTTACTTCTTAGCTGCCAATGGCCTGGCTGGCTTCTTTTCTTCCGGTAGAAGATATAGTTCTATTGAGCCTTCGTGCCAGTGCGCTGCCTCCAACCACTGCAACATAGCTTGCGAAAGCCAGCAGGCTGATGCAGACGCTGCTGGGGTATCCTGTATAAAAACCAATCGTAATACCTATCCAGGTCATCGCTATTGCGAGCACGCCGGATAGGGCCAGCGCGGCGTAGGGGCGAATGGTCACCTGCTGCGCGATGGCCGCGGGCAACAACAGCAGCGCGAGTACCAGCAGCGCCCCTACCGCCAGCGTTGTCTCGCTAACAGTAATCGCCAGCAGCGCCATGAAGCCCAGGCCAAGCGCTCGCACCGGAATGCCTTTTGCCGCCGCTACATCCGGGTCCAGCGAGGCAAAGAGCAATGGGCGCGCGATCATCAGGAGCGCCAGTATCGCCAGGGTGCTGGTGATGGCGATGATGCCTAGCTGGCCGGTTGAGATGCCCAGGATGTTTCCGAACAACACCGTTACCCCTGAGAAACCGGTTCCAGTGCCACTGACCTGGGAAGTGAACAGGTACAGGAAAAGTACTCCAAGCCCCAGAACCCAGGAAAGTACAATCCCAACGGCTACATCCCGTCCCCGCAGTCGCTCACCGAAGCCGCCCATTGCTAACGCGACGGCAATGGTCGTTACCAGCAGGCTCAAGAGCGGATTGAAGCCGAGAGCTGCGCCTCCCAACGCGCCCGTGAAGGCCACATCCGAGAGCGCCTCGCCTGCGAAGACCTGGTGACGCAGCACCACAAAGTAGCCGATCAGTCCCGCGACGAGGCTCAAGATGGTTCCCGCGAGCAGAGCCTGCCGCATAAAATCGTAATTGAGTATTGCCTGAACATCCTGCCACAGATTCAGCGAGAAAGGGGGCAGGATGCTCGCGAATAGTATGTTCATGCCTCACCCCCTATCTGCGCTGTACGCGATACAAATGCGCGCTGTCCTCTCCAATCAAGCACGAAGCGGGCGCCACGCACCAGGAGGTATGTCCCGAAAGCGAAAGTCGTGATAAAAAAGCTGACCGGATAGGGCGTGAAGTAGCCCACGGCCAGTCCCAGCCACGTGAAGATGAGGGCCAGTATAACCGCTACAATCACGGCTATGGCAGGGCGCGTAGTCATGTATTGCGCGATGGCCGCGGGCGTGACCAGTAGGGCGAAGATAAGCAGCACGCCCACTATCTGCACGGCCAGCGCAACCACGAGCGCCAGCAGCGCCAGGTAGCCGAAGGCGAGAGCGCGAACCGGTACGCCTCTCGCGGCAGCAACATCGGGATCGAGCGAGGCAAAGAATAAGGGCCGGGCAATCCAGGCCAGGATGCCAAGCAGGGCAATAGTTGCCCAGACGATCACATTTACATCAGCATCGCGAATGCCCAGGATGTTACCGAACAGCACATCGTAGACGCTGGCCGCGTACTCCGAGGTATTCAGGTGAATGAAGAGGAAACCCAGCGCGAGCGAGGCGGTAAGAACGGCCCCTACCGCGATATCGCTCTGGCGGCTCTGTCGCTCTCCTACGTTGAGCGCCTGGATGCCGATGGCGGCTCCAAGGCCCGCGATAAAGAGGCCCACGACCGCCGGAATCCCGAACAGGGCCGCTCCGGTCGCCCCGGCGAAACCGACATTGGAGAGGCTGTGTCCCGCGAAGCTCTGGCTGCGCAGTACCATAAAATAGCCCATAATCCCCGCGCCGATGGCAACCAGCGTACCGGCGAGGTAGGCGTTTTGCATGAAGTGAAACTGCAGCAATATCTGGAGATCGATGACCGGGTTCCAGGAGAGCGATATCCCATCAGCGAAGAGGGCGTGCATAGTGATTTGCCTCCTCTGCCGGTTGTCCCACTACCACAATGCGTCCGTCGCTGGTACGCAGCACTTCAACAGGTGTCTGGTAGAGCCGCGAGAGTGTCTCCGTGGTGATGACTTCTTCCGGTGTTCCCACGGCAACCTGCCCGTTTGCCACGTACACCACGCGATCAACAGCCGGTAGGATGGGATTGACATCGTGCGCGACCAGTAGCACCGCTGCCCCCGTTTCCTGGCTGATCTGCCGGATCACGCCTGCGACGCCTTGCTGGTTTTTCAAATCCAGGCTTTCTAGCGGCTCGTCCAGCGCCAGGATTTGTGGTCGTGTGACCAGTGCCTGCGCAATGAGCAGCCGTTGCTGCTCGCCGCCCGAAAGCTCTCCAATGGGCCGGTCGGCATAGGCGCCGGCTCCCACGAGGTCGATGGCTTCCTGAACGCGCCGTGTAGCATCACGCGCCTTGCGGGGCTGGAGAAATGGCAGGGGCAAGCCCCAGTTGCTCCCATCCAGCCCTAATCGCACGATACTGCGACCGCGTACCCGGATATCAGCATCAAAATGTCGTCTCTGTGGAACGTAGCCGATAGCCGCGTTGCCACGCCGCGCCGGGTGGCCGAATATAGACAGACTGCCCTGGGACAGTGGAATCAGTCCAAGGATAGCTTTGAGCAGCGTCGACTTGCCGGCTCCATTGGGGCCAAGGATGGCAAGGAATTCTCCTGGCTGTACGGAAAGATTCACGTTCTTCCAGATGGTGCGCCCACCCAGCACAACCTCTGCCCCCTCCAACTGAATGATTGCCGGAGCGGTAGCCAGTGTGACGAAAGTGGAAAGTGATTCATCAGTCATCAAAGTTCTGAACTCCTTGCACAAAAGTAAATGTTTTGCAACCCCTACTTGCCCGTAGCCTGAGCCAGGACGCTTTCTATCCCCTGTAATTGCGCCGATTGCCATGCCTGGAATGTTACATGCGCCGGCGATAGTGTTTCTGTGATCGTCGTTACGGGAATTGAATTGGAATGCGCCAGGCTAATCAATGCCTGTATGTTGTTAGGCGTGTTCTGCGAATTATAGACCAGGATTTTGATCTGATGCTGGCGAATCTGCTGTTCGACGGTCGCCTGGTCTGAGGCCGAAATATCTTCTCCCTCGGATACCGCTTTCAGGTAGGAATACGGCGTGATAAGGTTCAGTCCTAGCGCGGGTGCCATATAGGAAAAGATGCTTTCGGTCGCCCCGACAGGTGTGCCGGAATACTTCGCTTTGATGGAAGCGATCAGGTCATGATACTGCTTGAGACCAACGTTCAGGAATGCCTGCGCCGCCTGGTCAAATGCCGCGGCAGCGGTCGGATCGATGGCCTTCAAATCATCGCGAATCTTGTTCGCCACGGCGGTCACATAGTCAGGATTATACCACATGTGTGGGTTATCTCCGGCGTGCTTGCCGAGGAAATCACCCACGTTCAGTTCTTTGCGCCCATTTACCGGGTTGGCTTGCAGGAGCCGGTCAGCCCAGGGATCGTAGCCAGCGCCGTTGACGATGACATATTGCGCGCCTGCCATCGTTCGTGCATCCGCCGTGGTTGGTTCGTAGCTGTGCGGATCAACATTAGGATCGACAATAATGCTCGTGACCTGCACCTGTTTGCCACCAATCTGGGCCGCGATACTACCCCAGAAATTTTCCACCGCTACGACCTGCACCTGTCCGCCACTATTGTTGCCAGACGAACTCACAGTCGTGCTACAGGCGCTGGCAATCAGCAGCAGCACAAGCGCAACCCCTGCCATGGTTCGTGGCAAAGTGAAAATATGCAAGCGGAACATAGCGCTCTCCTTATAACCAACACAGGCGAAATAACCTGTTTGCAATCCTGGCCGTTTGTCTCAGCATAATGATATGCAGTATCAATAATGTACCATTTAATGAGACAAAGTGTCAATAGCTAATGAGATGGAATCTCGTTAAGTGAGTTTGGTGTGATTAGTAGCCTTTCCATGCTATAATAAGGCATATGGATAAGGTAGATAAGCTGGACGAATTAGAAGCGCTGCTGCAAGTAAAATTTCACGATCGTTCCATCTTAGAACGAGCGCTGACGCACCACTCTGTCTGTCCAGATACGGCTGTGCATGATTCGTATGACACGCTGGAATTTCTCGGCGATGCGATTCTGGGTGCGCATGTTGTGGAATATATCTACCGCCATTCCCCCGATGCCTCGGAAGGCGAGATGACCTCGCTGAAGTCAGAGGCCGTCAGCCGCCGCGTGCTGGCGAAGATCGGGCAGGACCTCGGTCTTTTCCCCTACATTCGTGTGGATGTCGCCAATTTGCGCACCTTTAATGAGCGCTCTCGCGATTCGCTGTGCGCCGATGTGCTGGAAGCGCTGGTAGGGGCAATCCAGATCGACCAGGGAGCGCAGGCGGCCTACGATTTTGTGGCGCGCATCGTTTTTCCCGTCGTCGAGCAATTAAGCCATCAGACCCTCGATAGCAATCCGAAAGGGCGCTTGCAAAAGATTGTGTTGCAGCGTTCTGGCACGCTGCCACGTTATCGCGTGTTAGAGCAGAGCGGGCGCAACAATGATCGCCTGTTTACGGTTGGTGTGTTTGAGCATGAATTTCTGCTGGGCCTGGGTCAGGCCTCGAGCATTAAAGAGGCCGGGCGCCTGGCCGCGCGCGAGGCTCTGGAAATCCTGCGCGCCCAGTACGATATTTGATGCCTTTCCACTTCATCGCGGCTCATCTTATAGCTTATTTTGACTCCATCCCGGCGAGAGCCTCGTATGTGAAAACGGTAACCAGGCCGTAGATCAGATGCGGAATAACATCACTGACCCAGCCTGAGACGCCCCACGTCTTGGGATTGCTCACGCCCGAGGTTATCAGCGGTACATCGCTTTCGGCCATTGCCGCCATGCCGACCACGGCCCCGGCAAGTGGTGCCGGAACGCTGCCGACTTGCGAGCGGAAAACTCCATACAGGATGCCTGTTCCCACTCCATTTATGTAGCCTAACAATGCGCCCAGCCCGCTTTCGCGACTCTTGGCTACCTGGTCGTTATAACCTGTGCCATTAGAAGATAAACGGAGACCTGTTTTGACAGCCATTTTCTCGACTAATTGTGCCGGTGCATTGCTCGATGAGCGACCACGAATAGCCATATCCGCATACGTCGCCATATCGAGTGCGACGGTTCCCGCCGCTCCCGCAATGGCACCTATCAGTACACTACGCAACATAGGATGTCTTCTCCTTTCTCTGCATTATGAATAGTAGATTATGTGATATCTCTATTACGGTACTGTGTCATCATGTGTTTCGTATGCCCGGGCAAGCGAGAGTGGGCTTGCCTCTATCCTCATAATGTCGCATACTTGCATCAAGGATATACAATGGACTGGATAACTCACAGAGGGGCGAGAAATTGTAGATGGCACAGGTCGGGTTAATACAGGAGCAATTTGGATGGTACGAGGCGGGTTTGCCGCTTGTAGAGCGTAAAAGACGCGGCCATTTTTCAACACCTCCGCTGCTGGTCGAACAAATCCTGGATGCCTGTGGTTATACTCCCGCAGCAAACCTCGCCCACCTGCGCGTACTCGATCCTGCCTGTGGTAGCGGTAATTTTCTCGTGGGTGCCGCGCGCCGCTTACTGGCTTTTGGCGAACGAACCGGTGTGTCGAACGCGGAATGCATTGCCATGCTCGAACGCAACCTGTGGGGATTTGATCCTGACCCGGTCTCGTGTTTTCTGGCCGAGATGCAACTGCGTATGGTAATGGGGAATGTGCCGGCTTCTCTGCATATTCACCAGGCCGATAGCCTGGTGCTCTCATGGGAGCCCTGTGTTGATCTGTTGATCGCCAATCCTCCATATTTAGCCGCCAGGAATAACGACCTCAGCGGCTATCGCTCCACGCACAGGCGAGGTCAGGTCGATAGCTACCTGCTGTTTCTGAATCTGGCACTTTCGGTGGTCAGGCCTGGTGGCTGGATTGGCCTGGTATTGCCCGATCCGGTACTGGCACGTGCGAATGCTACCGGCGAGCGTGCCCGTTTGCTCAAAGAGATGACGGTGCATCATCTCTGGCACCTGTCCAGCGTCTTCGCGGCAGAAGTGGGAGCCGTGGTAATCATTGCACAAAAACGTCCTCCCACCCCGATGCACCAGGTGGCCTGGGTAAGGGAACAGTGGGCACGCGTGAGAGTATCCCGGCAAGGGCGACCACCTGAACTTCGTGCCGCCTCGCTGAAAACCTCTGGTACGGTCCCCCAATCCATTTTCATGGAACAACCGAACGCCGAACTGCGCTATCTTTTGAGCAGCAAGCGGGGCATGGCAATTGAACGCCTGCGCTCCTATCTCGCCGGTGCTTCCGGTGAAAGGAAACGCCTGGCGTCTCTCGGCGAATTTTTATCGATTTGCCGTGGAGAGGAACTTGGCCGCGAGAGCCCATGGTTGGGTGAGATATTGGAGCAGTCGCCTGCCTATCGCCCCGTCCTGCGCGGCGGCGTAGATATCCATCCCTATTGCATACCGCGGGCGCGCTGGCAAATAGCGCAAGATGCTATTGAAAAGCCCATTCAGCGCTACTTATCACCCAAATTGCTGGTAGTGAAGAGTACTGACCACTTGCAGGCGACGCTTGACCTGCATGGACACGTGGCCTTGCAGACACTCTATTTACTGCACCCGCGTGATACAAGTAGCGTCGATACCCTGTATTTTTTCCTGGCGTTGCTCAATTCGCGGCTGCTCCGTGAATATGTATATCTCCTGCATACGGCCTATAAATGGGTGCAGCCGCAGATAGAGCAGGGTGTTTTAACTCGCCTGCCTGTTCCTCTGGTCGCGCCGGAGGAACGGCAGCAGATTATTGAGCGGGCAAAACGCCTGGTCGATGCTTGCAGCGCGGCGGACGCCGTTGTAGAATGGGATGAGCATATTACCAGCATGTACGAGGAACTGGAGTGCGCCATCTGCGCGCTTTACGATGCAGTTTTACCAGGATTATTTGCTGACAAAGGAGTCATGACATATGGCTGAGACTCGCCCAATTCGTGTACTAGTCGCCAAGCCGGGCCTGGATGGGCATGATCGCGGTGCCAAAGTCATCGCCCGTGCCCTGCGCGACGCCGGCATGGAAGTCATTTATACAGGTATTCGCCAGACGCCAGAAATGATCGTCGAGGCGGCCATTCAGGAAGACGTAGATGCTATTTTAATGAGCATTCTCTCCGGCGCGCACATGGCCATCTTCCCTAAAGTAATGGAGTTGTTGAAGGAGAATGGCGTGGATGATGTGCTGGTAGCCGCGGGTGGCATCCTGCCGGACGAGGATATCCCTGCCATCAAGGCCATGGGCATCAAGGGGTGTTTTGGACCCGGCACATCGACCGAAGAGATCATTGAATTTGTGCGCAACAACATCCATGCGGATCGCCTGAAAGCGGAGGTCTAGCATACCTTGCAGAACATTGTTGAACGGCTGCTCGATGGAGACCGCCGGGCGCTGGCCCGCATGGTAACGCTGATCGAGAATGAATCCCCAGTTGCCCGGCGCTATCTTGCCGAGTTGCACCAGTACGCGGGCCGCGCCCATATCATCGGCGTGACGGGCGCGCCGGGGGCCGGTAAAAGCACATTGGTGACGCACATAGTGCGCGAATTGCGCCGCCGCGAGCGCAAAGTAGGAGTGGTGGCCGTTGATCCGACCAGCCCTTTCACCGGCGGGGCCATTCTGGGCGACCGCATCCGCATGATGGAACTGGCGGGCGACCCCAACGTTTTCATTCGTAGCATGGCCAGTCGTGGCAGCCTGGGAGGGCTATCCGCCTCGACGCGCGACGTGGTGCGCGCCATGGATGCCGCCGGCTACGATCCAATCATCATCGAAACGGTCGGCACCGGGCAGGCCGAGGTCGAGGTGATGCGCGCCGCCCAGACGGTGCTGGTAGTGAGCGCTCCCGGTATGGGTGACGAGGTGCAGGCCATCAAAGCCGGCATCCTGGAGATCGCCGATATTTTCGTCGTCAGTAAAGCGGATAAACCGGGCGCCGATCAGACCGTCGCAGAACTTGCAATGCTCCTGAGCCTCGATCCGCAGCGTCGTCTTCACGATAAATCGAAACCCTACTGGCGTATCCCCGTCCTCAAGACCTCCGCCATCAAAGATCAGGGCATCACGCAGCTCGTAGACGCTATAGAACAGCATCGTGCATACCTGCTGGAGAGTGGCATGCTCGGCCATCGCTCTCAGCGCCAGGTCGAAAGCGAGGTGCAGGCCCTGGTGTTGCACGCGGTAGTCAACGCGCTCAAGGCCAATGTAAGTGGGGATGAATGGCGGCAGATGGTGGAAGATATTACAAAGCGGGAACGCGATCCGTACAGCGTGGCGAAGGAGTTGGAGGAGAGGATAGGGCTGAAGTAATCCTAAATCAAATCTCTACGCTTGATAGGCCCTACATGTGGCATCAGGCTACCTCTCCAACAGGTAGTTCGATTCCATCAACAGCAGGTAAAGGGAAATGGAGGGAGACGCGCAATAAAATCTCGCCTTCCAGCACTTCTTTCAGCAAGTCACGGCATGCTTCGAGTGTTTCCGCTGGCAATATCCTTGCTCTCAACCGAATTTTAACCACATCTTTACCAGAAGGTCATTGGTTTTCATCTACAATCTTCTATGGCCCAGACAAAAATAGTATAGTAGGAGATTATCATTGGCTCTCTTTCCTGAAGAAGTGATCGGGGTGGACCTACCTCAATCCTCTCAAATGAGGAAGTACTTATTATCACGGGCATTCCCAAAATCCGCTCTCAATCTACAATAGAGCCACTTTAGTAGAGCAGAGCTAGCGCCCAACGTGTCGACGGTTGCATAGTGGAGTAACTAACGAAGATACTGCTGTTAAAACGTGTCTATATTTTGAGGTATGAAAGCCGGGCTTTGTAACGAAGTATGAGGTGAGGATGAGTGCTACTTTTAACATCTATTGTGATGAAAGTTGCCATCTACAAAATGATCGTCAAAAGGTCATGGTTTTGGGTGCTGTATGGTGTCCGTTAGAAAAGACCAGGGAAATTGCCATACGTATTCGTGAAATTAAAAGACGTCACGGACTTTCACTTAATTTTGAGATTAAATGGTCCAAGGTTTCTCCTGCTAAACAATTATTTTATATGGATTTATTGGATTATTTTTTTGATGACGATGACCTACATTTTCGGGCTTTGATAGTTGCTGATAAATCAAAATTGCGTCATCAGGATTTCGCACAAGATCATGATACATGGTATTACAAAATGTATTTTGATCTATTAAAGGTTTTGCTTTTACCTCAGGCAGAATATAGTATTTACCTCGATATTAAAGATACTAGAAGTGCTACTAAAATTGCTGAGCTACATGAGGTTCTTTCTAACAATATGTATGATTATGAGCGCAAGATCATTAAACGTATTCAAACTGTCCGCTCACATGAGATTGAGCAAATACAATTGGCAGATCTATTGATTGGAATTGTGGGTTATGCAAATCGCAATCTCAATACCAATCAAGCTAAATTGGCTCTTGTTGAGAGAATGCGCTATAGGTCACATTATAGCCTCACGAAAACGACCTTACTACGTGAAGATAAAGTGAATTTATTCCGCTGGGAGGCGAGGTAAGCCTTACTATGCGTAGTGGTACACTGGTGCTTCCTCCACTGATTCTTTTGCAAGATTATCAGAACAATTGGGATCAATATTTGGAAGCAATCTATCAAATCTTCTGCCGGGATTTTGTCACGTCCAAGCCAGATTTCGAGGGTAAGCGCTTTGCGCTGAAACGTCACCCTATGATAAAAGGTAAAGAGGCCACTTTTTGGCATATTATCAGTGAAGGTGATGTAGAAGATGAACGTCTGCCAGATTTACGTCGTTGTGAACGTATACCCTGGCCACGCCCAATGATAGAAGCGATCAAATTCGAGCAGATAAAGTGGTGGAGGAACAGGCGGAAAGAGGAAGAGAGGATAGTGATTGCCCTGGATGATTTTAGCTATATTGTTGTGTTGGCTGACCGTGGCGATTATGTACTTCTCTGGACAGCTTATTGTGTGGAGCAAGAGCATAGGCGTCAAAAATTACGGCGCGAATACGACGCATATAGGGGGGAAAAGGCTGGTGCCGCCCCGAAGAACGGCACCGTTACTCCTTCTACACATGGTAGATGAGCTACCTTACGTCAGGAATCATATTCCAAAAAAATGGGGAAGTCAAGGGTTCTTTTCACAAAAATTGAATAATCAGGGGGATTTGTTCAAATGGCATCGGCGGGTACGTGGCACAGTGTTCCACCGGAAAAGCTGCTGGAAGAACGTTTCCATATCTCAGCAGGCTTCCATCCAGGTCAGCGTGACATCATCGAGCAACTTGTGCAGGGCAAACGCGTTTTTGCTATCCAGCGAACTGGTTGGGGAAAATCGCTTTGTTATCAAATGACCAGCTTATATTATCCACATCTCACGCTCGTCTTCTCACCCTTAAAAGCACTCATGCGCGATCAATGCAAACGCTGTAATGAAGTATATGCTATTCCTGCAGCTATCGTCAGCTCAGATTTTACTGAGGATGAGAACCGAATGACATTAGAACGAGCGGTAGCAGGACACTTCAAAATACTGTATATTGCTCCCGAACGTTTGAGCAATATGCTCTGGCAATCCTACGTGTATAGGATGCGCATCAGTATGATCGTGATTGATGAAGCTCATTGCATTTCTACATGGGGTCACGATTTTCGCCCGCATTATCGTCGTATTGTGAATTTGTTGAGGGCGCTTTCTGATAGAGTTCCCGTACTGGCTCTGACTGCGACTGCAAACAAACGTGTTGAGCAGGATGTACTGCAACAGATTGGGGAAAGCGCGCAAGTAGTTCGTGGTACCATGCGGCGTCCCAACTTACACCTGAACGTTGTGACGTTGAGTGGCGATCAGGAGAAGCTCAGCTATCTAGGAGAAGTCCTTCCTCAGTGGCCCGGTACGGGCATTATCTACACAGCAACTAAAAGCAGTGCGGAAGTGGTAGCCGCATTTCTCCAAAAACAGGGACTGGGAGCAGAGTATTACCATGCAGGCAGAGAAGATACTATTCGGCAGAATATTGAGCACAAGTTTATGGCCAATCAATACAAGGTTGTTTGTTCTACCAATGCACTCGGCATGGGCATTGACAAGCCAGATGTACGTTTCATTGTGCATTATCAAATTCCTGCCTCTCCCATCCACTATTATCAAGAGATGGGTAGGGCAGGGCGTGATGGGAAAGATTCTACATGTCTTCTTCTCTATGATGGTACTGACTTACTTATACAAGAACACTTTATACGTAATGCGAAGCCTGAAGGAAAGGCTTATGAGACCGTTTTGTTCCAGCTACGGATGAATCCTCAAGGTCTACGTGAGAGCGATATGATGCGAGCCACCGGATTTTCTCAGGGGTCTATTCGCACTATTCTCGCAGACCTTGAAGATCAGGGGTTGATCAAGCGCGATGTTAGAAATCCCACCTATACTGCCGTAGAATGGCCAGGGAAAATTGATTTTTCTGAGTACGATATGGTACGCGAACAGAAACAGCGCGAATTAGCTGATATTCGGAATTATGCAACCTTACAATCGTGCTACATGGGGTATCTCACGACCTATCTTGGCGATTTACCTGGATATCAATGTGGAACATGCGGATATTGCCAGCCTACAAATTTTCCACTTATTAGGCCTTCAGAAAGAATACAAGGAGCAGCGGCATATTTTCTTGAGGAGGAGCTTTTGCCTCGTATTGAGAAACGTGGAAGTGAGAGAAATCCCATTCATGAGGCCGGTTGGTCGCTTTCGTATCATGGAGATAGTCGTGTAGCTAAGCTGGTGCGGGCCAGCAAATACGAAAATGCTGGCCCATTTCCTTTAAGTCTGGTTATACGGGCCGCTGAAACGATACGTACTTGCTATCCAATTGCTGAAATCAGTGGTATAGTGAGTGTACCACCAACAAAGAGTGGATCATTGGTGGAAGTATTTGCCCGCCAGGTTGCTGATCGGTTAGGAGTTGAATACTTGCCTGTGATTATGAAAGTGCGACAGACTGGTGAGCAGAAGAGTTTTACAAATCGCTTACAGAAAGAGGATAATGTAAAAGGAGCTTTCTCAGTTCCCTCTCGTGCGCGCGTGACTGGACGTACGTTATTACTGGTAGATGACATTTATGATTCTGGCTACATGCTGCGTGAGGTGGCAAAAACACTCATGCAAGCTGGAGCAAGAGCTGTTTATCCATTCACCATAACACGCACTGTACACTCAGATGATCAATAGGAGGAAAACAATGATGAGAGATTTACGAGAGCAAGCATGCTGGCTCCTGCTGGCTTTTGAAAGCGGGCTTCCTATTCGTATCATCAATGATATTCTTGTGTCCTGGTGTGTACAAAGTAAGCGCTCCTTACAAGAGTTCTTTGCCGCAAGTTCGGAGGAATGGATAAAAACCTGCCATCTCAATGCAGGCATGATTGAGAAATTAGAGAAAGCCAATGAGAAACTTGTGGGGCAGGCATTTCTTGTGGAACAGCTGGCTCACAACTCTATCTCCTTGCTAACTGTTCTCGACGATGATTATCCTAAGTTACTCAAAACCGCTCTCAAACGTGATCAAACACCTCCAGTTCTTTTCTACGCCGGTAATTTGCGGATTCTCGAACGCAAAACTATTGCAATTATAGGTTCGCGCAATGCCGGGGAAGAAAGTCTTGCATTCACTCGCGCTGTGGCCCAATATTTAGCAACACAAGGAGCTAATGTTATCAGTGGAAATGCGCGTGGTGTTGATCGGACTGCATATGAGGGGGCAACCAATACTGATGGATGTACAACTGTTGTGTTACCTCACGGTATTCGTAAGCTGAGCCGCGTTCAGATGCAGGCGCTATTGCCGAAGATTGAAGCTGGAAAAGTACTACTGGTGAGCCAATTTCATCCTGATGCCCAATGGGTAGTAAGCCGGGCTATGGAACGCAATAAGGTCGTAACTGGTCTCGCGCAAATCGTGATTGTTGCCGAATCGGATGTTCAAGGCGGTACCTGGGCAGGCGCAAATGGAGCTTTGAAGCAGCATCGGCCACTCTATGTACGTAAGCCGGAGCTTACTTCATCACTTCCAGGCAATAAAGCCTTGATAGAGCTTGGTGGTCATCCCTTACCCTGGCCTACAGATGCACTATCAGATGTTCTATCCCCTTTACTCGTAGCAAGCGATCAAATACGTCAGAAGCAGAATGGCACATCGACCCGTCCGAGCCAACTTTCGTTGCTTGCCCTTTCTAACGAGTAGCGAATCTATCGATCTATGTCTATAACTACTCTTGACCTGCGAGGCCGCGACCTCATCATCATCCCACCCAAAGACATGCTGCACCTGCCCACTGAGGAATTGCAGCAGGCCCTTTTTGGCGATTACTTGCCCACGGCTATACGCATCTCCATGGGCCGTGATAAACGCCAGCATTTTTTGCGTACCCTGCCCATGAATTTCAGCGCTCTTAAAAGTGCTCTACGCAAACAGCAGACGCCGTTCACCGTCGCCTTTGAGGAACGGCCCGTGCTGCCTTTTGCAACCTCGCTTACGATGGAACCACGCCCATATCAGGAGGAGGCTTTGACGCGCTGGCTGGCGGAGGGTAGCGCGGGCGTCGTCGTGCTTCCTACGGGCGCGGGCAAGACGCTGGTGGCGGCCATGGCTATCCATGAAACCGGGCTGTGGACGCTGGTCGTGGTGCCCACACTTGATCTGCTGCAACAATGGCGCAATGCGTTGACCGCCGCCTTGGGATTGGCGGAGGCCGATGAATCGGCGGCGGGCGCGATTCATCGGCCCCTAAAGGCAGAAGATGGGATTCCAGAAGAGGATGGGCTTACGCTGACGGAAAAGATTGGCGTCTTTGGCGGCGGCGACAAAGATATTCGACCGATTACGATCATCACCTATGATTCCGCGGCGCTGTATCCACGCGAGTTGCGGCGCTTTGGGCTGCTGGTCTTCGACGTGCTCTGGGTAATCGAGGAGTGTTAATTAACTTTCTCCTTTATTTTGCTTACTGATTTATTCATTAGAGAGACGAGACCTTGTCATTTATGAACAGATGTGTTACTATCAAGCACGATTACTAGCAGTCTTACCAAAGGACTGCCAAAATTGTAAGGTTGCGAGGAGTTGGTCTCGTGGCAAAGACAGTGGCCCAGGGCTTTCAGGAATTTCGTTCAAGACTTGAAATCACTAATCTTCAAGCATCCGCAGTTTCTCAACGCCATCAGCATATACGCGAAATTCTTAAGAGAGAGTTGCCTGTGGTGGACGATGACGGCGATTTCTTAACCGGGTCGTATGTACGCAAGACGATGATTGCTCCACTCAAAGATGCTGATATTGACATTTTCTTCGTCCTGGATCGAAGTCTCTACTATCACCATGATCAGGCTTCACTCCTTGATACAGTGAAATCCACCCTGAAGAAGGCGTTCCCCACGACAGCAGATATTAGTCGAGATGGGCAAGCTGTCACCGTCTCCTTTCGTGATTTCAAGGTAGACGTCGTTTCCGCCTTTCATCGCATGCTCCGCTTTTTCTTTCCAAGCTATCTCATTGCCAATACGATCACGAACACATGGATCACCACCAACCCAAAGGAACATATCGCCATCTGGAGCAAGGCGAATCAAGAGCACGATGACAAGCTCATCCCGCTGATCAAAATGATGAAAGCCTGGAACAAGACGAATGGTGGTTTGCTCACCTCGTTCCATCTCGAGTGTCTCTTGCTGCAGATTTTGAAAGAACAGCCCATCACAGATTTCCCTTCGGCTGTGCAGTATGCGTTTGGCAAGGCCAGACGCTATTTTCGTTACCCTTTTTTCTTCACTGTACACGATCCCTCTGTATCCAATTCTGATGTGGGGGCCTACTTAAACACTCACAAGAAAAGAGAGGCCGTTTTCGGCCGGTTGGAAATGGCATACGCGAGGGCGAAAAAAGCCCAAGAATTGGCTGCTCAGGGCAACATCCAGGAAGCTTTCACGAATTGGCGGCATGTCTTCGGTGACTACTACTTCCCCGCCTTCGGGTAAACTTCTGAGGGCATGTGGGAGCAAACAGCGCTACTGATATCTGGTGAGGGAAGGCATGGGCAAAACAGTTGATGAGGGGTTTCGTGAGTTTCACGGGACACTGACGCCAACGCGCGGGGAATCTCAGGCAGCAAAAAGTCAGAGAATAGCTGTTGAGGCTTGCCTCCGAAAGAGCTTTGAGATCACCCGGTTCTTTCATACGGGTTCTTTCGGGAATGGCACTAGTATCCAGGGCTACAGCGATGTCGACTACTTTGCCTGCATTCCCGCCAAGCATCTTCGACAGCATTCGTTCACGATGTTACAGGAAGTTCGAGAAGCACTGCTTGGCTGTTTTCAGAGTGCCGATATTGCTATTCGGCCACCGGCTGTGCGGGTGCGTTTTGCCACCGGTGCACCTGAGTCGATAGAGGTTGTCCCGGCGGATTTCATTCACAGAGATCAAGGCGGCAACTTCATCTATGAGATTGCCGATGGTGCCGGTGGCTGGTTGCGATCCAGCCCAGATGCTCACAAGAACTATGTTGATGAAGTTGACCGGAAATTGGACGGTAAGGTCAAGCCGCTGGTGAGACTGTTGAAAGCATGGAAGTATTACCACGGCGCGCCTATTCGTTCATTCTACTTAGAACTTCATGTGACACGCTATGCTTCGCAAAAAAAGTCTATTGCCTATTCAAGTGATGTGAGAAATATCCTCAAGCTCCTTCTGGAGAACCGGCTTGCTACTCTACAAGACCCGAAAGGTATTTCTCGGCACATCTTGCCGTGCGCATCCGAGGCCCAGAGAACCGATGTGCTCTCAAAGCTAGCCATCGCCTTCACGCGAGCGGAAAAGGCACGAGAAGCGGAAAAAGCCGGAAACATTCGCGGGGCATACGAGTGGTGGAATTTGGTGTTTGCCAGAAAGTTCCCAGGATACGATGCGCTCCCTTTGAGGTGTAGCGACCTGCTAGAGGTAGCATCAAAGCGGGTCCATGAGCAGGGCACTGGAACAGTCTTTGCCCCGAATGCAGCTTGGTCAAGGCAAAATTGGCGCCGGATACCTATAGGCGTTTCGCTCGTCCTCCGATCGTGGCTGATCCATCTAGCGGAGATTCAGCGCTTGTTCTCCTTACATATCTATGGTACAGTTGTCCGAGCATCACCTTTGGAGGGAGCAACACAGCATGGCGTATACCGTATGGGGTGCGTTCGATAAGTTTCGCACCGAGACCGTCGATCTCGATCCTGAAGTGACCAGGGCGGGGCGGTCGAGCCGGGACTATCTTGTTGAGCAGATCAAGAAAGTCGCCCAGGACAACGTAGCCTTTCCGCGGCTAGGCGGCGAGTACCGCCCCTATGGCTCATTTGCCCGTCGAACGAAAATCCAGCCGTTGAACGATATCGACCTGCTCCTGGTTCTGAATAGCCGTGGCACGATGGAGGAGCGAACAGGAGAGCTGAACACCTCTCGGCTGAAAATCACTGATGCGACGTCCCCTCTGGCCTCTTTTTCGGAAATAATCACCTCTTACTTTGACAACCCCTGGTACGTGAATTCGACCAAGGTGCTGAATGCTATCAAAGTGGGTCTCGCCGCGATTCCCAACTACAGCAAGGCCGATATTAAGCGGACAGGCGTGGCTGTCACCCTCAACCTCACGAGTCGCCCCTGGGTCTTCGATATTGTGCCAGCTCTGGCGGTTGGAGACTCGGTGAACTACTATCTCATCCCCAACGGCAAAGGACAGTGGATGCGGACAGACCCCCGCATTGATAGCACTAACGTAACGACCGCATCCACTAGGCACGCTGGAAAGTTCTTGCCCACCCTTCGGTTGCTCAAGTATTGGAACGGGCGACCGACCAAGCCGCGGCTGGGATCCTATTACTTCGAGACGCTGGCGCTCAAGGCCTTCGCCTCGGGGCCCGCGATCGCTAGCGATCCCACGGCGGTCAAGCACTTCTTTGATCAAGGGTCAACATACTTGTGGCTGCCGTGTCCAGACCCAAAGGGACTTGGCGCAGCGTTGGACGTATCAGTCGACTCCACGACGAAGGCCAAAGTCGCGGAAGCGATGAAAGAGGCGGCAACGTGGGCCGGATACGCACTCATGTACGAAGGCCAGTCGGACATGAAGAGCGCGATCTACTGGTGGGGGCGAGTGTTTGGAAACGCATTCCCGGCGTACGGGGGTTGACGATCAAGGGATCGACTGCCATCAGAGGCGCTTTTTTAATGCCTGCACACCCTCACGCGCATCCAGGTCAAACTTGCTGCGCCATAACTCGTACCACCAGTCGGGAATGAGTGGCCTCGTGCTTCGCATCAGGTAAATCGAGTCCTGGATGCGGCGACACTCCTCGATTAAGCGTTGTGGGCGCTTCTTGTCTTTGAGGAGGGCCTCTACGTGCGCTAAGAGCTCTGCTTTCTCTCTCGCAGATTCGGTATGGCGTCTAAAGGTGTCGATCGCCTCCAGCAGTGCAGGCAGGGCGGGAACAAGGAGTGCGACGAGGTACGCCATCAGGCTTTCTTGCTTGAGGATGCCGATCAAGACCCCAACGAGAAGGTAGCCTACGGTGATGCCGAGGAGGGTGTACGCGTAAGTGCTCTGCAAGCGTACTCCCCACATCAGGTTCGTCCGTTGGCAGAGCAGCGCATCCTTTGGATAGAGTACCCCACCTGGGTCGGGGTACCAATCTCGAATCCTATCGCTCCCGCCTTTGTACTCGTTCGCGGCGCTATTAATAAGCTCGGGGGCCACTTCCTGACCAACCAGGGTCTCGTTCCACGGAAGCTGGAAGAGATGGACGTCCAACTGCTCTTGAACGGTAGCTGCCTGTTTCACTCTGCCCGCCTCTATGCCAATGAGCAGAAGAGCAGAGACAAGTGTGAGCACCGCCCCGACCAGTTCGAGCCCGTCCCTCCAGGCTGGCATGGCTAAGACAACAAACGGCGCAGCCAACTCCAGCAGCAGGACGGCCGCGATGCGCACAAAGTGTAACCGCTTTGCCAGGCTGTATAGACGCTTTTGAGCTGCGAGTAGTCGCAAGCTCTCAGGTGTGTTTTGTTCCTGTGCGATATCCATGTATGCCCACTTCTTTATAGAGAAAGTAATGCCCTCGTTGATGGTGGTATCTCTATAACTTCGGTCTGACGCACTCACGGGAATACAGTTAGGACAAAAACGAAGAGCATATTCTGCTGATTCTCTCTGCCCTTATGCCTCCTATCCTCATTAGCTATTGGAACTCTCTTCAAGATGGGCAGCACAAGTCTAGGAGTACCTAAGATCTGCAAGTCGCTGCTCTGCCGCGTTCAGTGTGTCAACACCGACCCCCTCTTTATCAGCGCTTTTGACAACCCCCGTTGCTCCGGAGATAGAAGTAGTCAGATCCAACGTTCAGAGATGGAAATACCTGTGCATCACATTGTCCGCTCGGTGACCCAATTGCCGTCTTAAAGCCCAGAATGGAACATCATCTTTGATCATTTGTGCAGCAAGTGTATAGGGAAATTGGTGCGATTGAAATCGCCATACTTTGCCTGAAGCATCACAAATATTCTTATCGACCGCAAGTCGATTGAGCTGAGTCATGAAGGTTTTCGGTGAGATCCCCTGCCCCTTAGCGTTGAGAAAAAGCAAGTTCGTTTCTCCATGATGGTCCTGCTCCAATGCTAGTTGTTGATCCAGAATCGTGGCCAGTGCAATTGGTGAAAGAGGGATGGTATATTCTATCGGCGTCTTCGACTTGTCGAAACCGAGGAACCAAACTTCTTGGGGATGTCGAACAAGGCAGTCAAATGGCAGAGAGCATAACTTGCTCAGGCTTATCCCACTCGTTAGAAGCAGGATGACCATCCTTCTGATATGAACCGGGAGCGAATCTAGATGTGTTATCAATTGCATTAAAACCTCTGGAGGCATAAATTGAGGCAATTCTCTCCGAGAGATTTCCCAATGGATTTTCATAGTACTTCTCCCTTCCGAAATGACTTATGATCCAGGTTTCCTTCAGTATACAGTTTACGAAGAGAATTAAGCATAATAATAGCCATATTTCTCTAAGGCATGGTTCATTTTAAGCGTAACACAATGTGACAATTGAACGATTTAACAGCCTCGAAAAAAATGCTTCAAGCCTTGTTAGAGGCCATTTCACGATTATTTCGTCAAATGAATAATTGTCACGTTCGTTTGAACCATGCCTAATGAAAACTAGCACCTTCCATTATGCCTGCTTCATGAGGCAGCAGATGCCTAGAGACTTTTCAGGTGATCGGACAAGGCGGTGTACCGCTGACGATGAGTCACTCTCTTGAGGGCCAGCCCGATAGCCCTCGTTGGCCCCACGATGACCGCCAGTTGTTTAGCGCGCGTTAGACCGGTGTAGAGCAGATTTCGGCTCAGCAGCAGATAGTGCTGCATGAAGATCGGAAAAATCACCACTGGGTACTCGCTGCCCTGCGATTTATGCACCGTCACAGCCCATGCCAGGGCAAGCTCGGAGAGGTCTGCGTAATCGTAGGTCACCGCCCGCTCTGTAAACTGAACTACGATTTCCTGTTCCTCCAGGTCAATCGAGGTAATCGTGCCGATATCCCCATTGAAGACCTCCCGCTGATAGTCGTTGACCTGCTGAATCACTCGGTCACCAACCCGCAAGGCGCTGCCTCCGCGTGCTAGTTCCACTTTTCCTGGCTTCGACGGATTAAGAATCTGCTGGAGCATCGCATTCATCTGTCTCGTTCCCACCTCTCCACGTGTTGCTGGACAGAGCACCTGCACCTGTCGCACGGGATCGATGCCATGCTGAGGAAAGAAATCGCTTATGAGATGACGAACGCCCTCCGCTCCCAGGACCGGCTCGGCTGCCTCCAGCCACAGGCAGTCCGACTCAGCGAACTTTGTGGTCGGTGTCAAGCGGGGGAACTGGCCAGCATTGATGCGGTGAGCGTTGGTCACGATGTGGCTGGATGCTGCTTGGCGAAACACCTCGGTCAGCCGCACGACAGGAACCTGCTGTGCGTCGATCAGATCACGCAAGACCATGCCAGGCCCCACGCTGGGAAGCTGATCAACATCCCCAACCAGGAGGACCTGCGCATCGGGAGGAATCGCCTTCAAGAGCGAATGAGCCAGGAACAGGTCTAGCATCGAGGTTTCATCCACGACGATGGCCTGCGCTTCAAGTGGTTGCTCCTCGTTGTAGCGGAAGCCCATCGTCTTAGGGTCAAAGGCAAGGAGGCGATGGATGGTCTTCGCTTCCTGTTTGGTCACCTCCGCTAGCCGTTGCGCGGCGCGTCCAGTCGGCGCGGCCAACAGAATCGATTTGCCCATCGCTCTCCACAGATCCACGATGGTTCTGGTCGTAAACGTCTTGCCACATCCAGGCCCTCCGGTGAGCACTAGCAGGCGTGAGGTCGCCGCCAGTTCCACCGCGTGGCGCTGTTCTTGCGACAACGTAATAGCTCGTTTCTCGGTATACATCTCGATCCAGCGCTGCACGCGTGGGAGGAGATTGACTCCGACTGGCGCTCTGGCAAAGATGGAGAGCCGCGCGGCAAGGGCCTGTTCGGTGTAGTAAAACGCCGGCGTATAACAAATGCGCTGGTCCGCGAGGTCGGCATAGCCTGGCTGCGTAATGAGTTGCTTCTCCCCGGCCATCTGGACAATTAACTCACTGATGCGCGCCGGGTCCACCTGGGAATCCGGCAGCACCAGCTGCTTGACCACCCGCTCCACCAGTTCGCGCTCCGGCAGAAAACAGTGCCCATCTTCGGCAGCCTGCTGAAGTACGTACAGAATACCTGCCTGGTAGCGAAAGGCAGAATCAGGCGCAATCCCGACATTGCGTGCAATGGTGTCAGCCGTCACAAAGCCGATGCCGAAGATGTCGGCGGCCAGCTGATAGGGGTTGTGTATGACGACATCAACCGCCTGGTCGCCATACTGCTTGTAGATCTTCACGGCGTAGGTGGTCGAGACGCCGTGCCCACGCAGAAAGATCATGACCTCCTTGATCGCCTTCTGCGCTGCCCAGGCACGCTCAATCATGGCCACGCGCTTCCGGGCAATGCCCGGCACCTCGCTAAGACGGAAGCACGACTGCTCAATGATGTCGAGCGTTTCCAGGCCGAAGTGTTCCACGATACGCTTGGCCGTTACGGGCCCGATGCCTTTGATGAGGCCGCTGCCCAGGTATTTCTCCAAGCCGGTGAGCGTGGCGGACTGCATCTCCTGTGCATGCACCACCTGAAATTGTCGCCCGTATTTTGGATGATCTCGCCAAAAACCGGTGAGACGGAGCGTCTGGCCCGCGTGAATATCCGGAAAGCGCCCCAGGATGGTGATGAGGTCACGTTCCCCTGATGCCTTGAGCCGAGCCACGGTATAGCCGGTGTCCTCAGCGTGATAGGTTACCCGCTCTACGATGCCTTGTAGCTGCTCCGTTAGATGCTGTGGCCTTGACAGCTCAATTGGTTCATCTGGTGACGTCGACATCGTTGCGTTAGTCCTCTCACTGCTGTTAAAGATAGTATATCAAGAGCGATACGTGCTGCCAAGATCGACGCAACGACTCTCTTCAGAGGCACAGCGAACATGAAACGAATTTGCAAAAAGCTCTCTTGAGTCCCTTTCACAAGATCAGTCTCTAATGCGGAGAAGGTATAAAACTCATCCTGCTTGCTTCATTTACTTGCTGCTCTGCTTAAAGTCTTCATAGGCCTGCACAAGAAAAACAATGTTTGCTGCGGCCACGTGCAGAGCATACTCAGCAATATATTTCGGAAGAGCCACAGGTTCTGCTCCTTGACCATGACCGCTCGTCCTATTTCTGACTGGGAGGAGACCGCTTTCGAGCAAACCGCGAAGTTGGGTAAACTGGCTTTGTAACATGGCAGGAATTAGCTGGTGGTCAAACAGAATCTGGAGAAGATTTCTCGCCGTGTCCCTCTCTCTTTCATAGTGCCACCCTCGATCATCGAGAATACTTTTCATCGTACTCTCGAACGCCTTCAGTGCATCAGCCACCGCCTCCTTATACCGCTGTTCCCGATAATGCCGATGAGCACTTAGAAACTCATCTTGAGCCCCTCGAAACTGCGGACCTGTGAGCAACGTCAGAGCCGGTAGCACAACTTCCTCGTGAAGATACTGATCCGTCTGCTTGATAAGTTCCCCGTTTTGAAACTGATAGCCGATGTGATGCTCTTGAAATCGCTGATTCAGCTCTACAATCGCTTCATCAACCAGACGAACTTGATAGCCTCTACCAGGCACGTGTACGATATACTCTGAATCTTGGCGCAGGTCCCGATCGATGAACTGGAAAGCGCAATCAATAAAATCGAGGGTCTGCTCAGTAGGTGCAGCTTGTATATACCGGAGACACTGTTCATAAGGATTTGCATCGGGGTCATTCTCAAGATGAAAAATGCCCATCTCGCGTGTGTAGCGCGAGAAGAGTGTTTCCCATCGTCCATTGGCAGAAGGCAATGAAAGAGAAGAGTAACGACCATCCCGGTATACTCCAAGCGTATCAACGAGGATATGAATAACCTGCCTGCGAAATGTGTCAGGTAAGACATCATACTGATAGACATCTAGATTCTCTTCTGGTCGCCGCCGTCGCATAGACCACAACCTGAATCTGGGCAATCGCTTTCTCCGATCACATATTGTTCATTCGACTAAGCGCTGATAATGTGAATGAACCATCATATTACGTCTGAGATTTTAATTGTGCAGTGCTTGCCTCTAGCGCCTGAGACAGCTCAGGACGGTGTGCCAAAAACGCCTCCACCTCTGGCGCATACTGCTGGGCCAGATGACGCGCCAGATCGAGCGCGTACTCCATCGCCGCAGGTCGATGAAGGGCATCACCTAGTTGCTCAGACCCAAGCACTTCCGCAGTAGCGGGGACCTCCTCGCGTAAGTGCTTCAGACCCCGGAATATGGGTAACCATACCTGCTGCCACTGACGTGCGAGTACAAGGAGTGCGTCCATCCCATCACCCAGCCCCCACATACGGAACATCCTCCAGAATAGAAGCATCATGGCCTGATCCGGTGGTCTCATTTCCCGAATCAGATTTGCGAACACGGAAAGTCCAAGCGCTCCCCGCCCAAGCAGCTCATCCAGACTAGCGCTGCAGCTTTCCAGGAAAGCAAGAAAACTGCGGACTTCATCGCGTGCGCCCATCAGATCAGTATCTTGCGCCATCGCGAGATGTTCTCCAGGAGGGTGTTCGCCGAGGAGAACGCTACACATTTTGAAGGCTTCACTGATATCCTCGCCGGCCAGCCAGGGTTTTGCGCCCCCGACCCGCTCGGTACGAGCGCGCCGAAGGCCGAAGCCGTTCTCTACAATAGTCCGCTCGCGACTGTCCGTCCCGGTCTCAGGGTCGATCGCGTACCCCTCGAATGTGCCCGTCGCTATGCGGAACAGAACGCCGATGAACGTGGGGAAATTCCTTCTTCCCACCCGTTTTCGCGCCCGGGCCAGCGTCTTCGTGAGTTTACGATCAAAGAGAGCAGTCAGCAGTTCAGGATGCTCTTGCAGCTCCTGGAGGTGTTCGATCCCTTGTCGCCACGAGGCTGTGGCCTCTTCCAGAAATTGCCAGGCATAGCGCATGGGTACATCATAGCCGACCCACCACAAGCGCCAGGCGACAAAGGGAAGTCGCTTTTCCGAATGGTGAATCTCACACAACGCGAGGAGTTGGTCCGCCGTTCCATGAGGATAAATTGATACCATTCCTCGTCCACGCCCGCGCGAGTGCCGCTCGGGACGCGGAAGGAGGCCCGCTCGATGCCAGCGGGCCAGTTCTGGCCTTGTGACTGTGAAGCCATGCGCCTGCATGCTCGTCATTAAGGCCTCGGCAGTCTCACCATGGATCGTCAGTTCACTCATGCTCTCTATAATACATCCTATCGCGAACATATGCAAGAAGTGCCAATATTGACTCTTCTGGAGGAGTATATTATGCTTGAAGAGGCATGAGCAAGGAGCTATGTCCATTTACATCCTTATATATAAGAAAGGGAAAAAGAGCTATGAGTAAGAAAGATCTTGCCACCTTGGCCTCATTTATCGGCCTAGTCCTCCTCATCATGCACGCATTAACCATTGCGGAGGATGTTCAGGCGATCATCGATGATCCGAACAAGGTCAATAAACCGGGTGAAATCCTCAAGCTGGCTGTTGATTTCACCCGCTACTTTGGCTAGGAAGCCACAAAGTCTTCCAGGCTTGTTCTGGTCAGCAGCATTGCTGACCATCATAGAGTGTGAGGCCTCATGTTCGCTATTCGAGGCCTCTCCTCCGCTACTCTTCCGACTTCGCGGCTTCTTGAACCGTTTTCAGGATGGGGAAATGCCGACCCCTAAACTCCGCCCTTGTTAGGCCAGGTAACGGCAAGAGTACCACCTCTTCTCTTCTAGGAAGCAGGAAGTTCATCTAAATCACGCGTTCGGGATCATCGACAAAGTTGATCATGCTCTTGAGAATGTCTCGTAAGCGATTGACTGCGATATCAAACAGTCCCAGCACATGCATGTTCGGCTGCTCCTCCAAATTCTTCCAGCGGAGCAAGTAATCCTTCATACTCATCGTGGCAGTTTCATCGTGCTCCATCTTTTGAGCAAGCAAAGCAGGTAAGGAGAAGGAACCACCACTGAGCAGCGGTTCCAGCATCTCGAGTTCTTCCGCGGTAAGGATCTGGGGAGCATGCACGTATGCCTCTGTGCCAATCGCTCCCAATACATACTGACCGGGTTTTTTGGCGAAATCGAGGACGTGGTTCCAGGTCACAGAATGCTGCGGAAAAGGCTGTAGGAGCACCAGAACTGGATAGACGTGAGCAATCGTGTCCCGCTTCAATCCTGGAAGATCTATTATGTGCTGTGCTAGCCCATCAAATGTGTGGCCTAACTGCTCTATTTTGTGCTGAAACTTGCGGCGCACCTCGTCTGGAAACGTCGTTGGATCCGCTTCTACCAGCGTCTGGACGGGCAGTGCCGTCGCTGTCATCTCGAAGAGTACCAGGCTGTTCCCGCTGACGAGTATGCCATCGCAACAGCGGGGTGGCTTTCCTCTCCTTATCGCCTGCTGCATCCGGGGCGATGCCTGAAGAATTGATGCCTCGTCAAAAAAACGCTCCGGCTGCACGGCGACATAGACGCGGGTGAGGAGATCTGTGATGTAGTCCTGAAACAGTTCGCCGACATATTTGGTGAAGGCCGGTACACCCTTCTTCGCATCAGCCACGCGAAAAGATTCGTGCAGAAGCCAATACGCGCCGACAGACATCTTATCGTACAGGAAGGACAGGGCGATCGGAATGGCTGAGCCATTACTCAGTCGAAACAACGGGTAGAGTTGAAACGGGAGATAGCTCAAATGCTCGACCGGCTGATCGCCCCTGTCATACCAGATCGCCTGAAACTCCTCCGCATTCCGTGCAAACAATTGCTGACAACGTGTCAGGAACTGCGGATCGCGAACTTGCGTTTCGAAGAGGCGAACGCGATGTAGAAAATCATTCTGCTGGAGATCATGAACACTCGCTGCTCCAAAGAACGGTCCCTGGTAGAGAAGCGCAAAGGCCATATACTCTTCAAGCGAGATATGTGCCTGCCTCAGGAAGGCAGCATCAAGATCGCATGTGGCCTGCGCCTTCTTGCGCGAACGAGTCACGAACATATCGAAGTAGCGCGCCAGCTGATAGCGGGGTTGTCCGCTAAGAGCGATTGCCTGACGGCGTGAAGCAAGGGTAATCAGAAGCTCCTGTGGCGTGGTCGGCTGCTGCCCATAGTTGAAGAGATCATTAATACCCAGTAAGAGTTCTCCAATGAGTTCGAGTGGAGTACCCTCTGATGGACCGGGCTGTCCGTGAAGAAATGCCAAGCGAGCAGCCAGCAGAAGCTGTTCATGATGCACAATCGCATCGCCTCGGCCTGACCTAATAAGGAGTTCGATCCGTCGCGCCAGCCAGGGCACACTCAGCCGCTGGGCCAAATCAGCGTGTTGTTGGCGGATCACCTCAACCCGTGAGGGCGTATTCGTCGTAATGATACTAATCATGCTAATAGCGATGAGAATCGATTCCGTCCGCAGCGAGGATAGAAGTTCTACGAGACGCTCGTAGGGCATAGCATTCCCGGTGACATCGCGCCAACCCAAATAGACGAGCACTCCAGAACGGCGCATGTGGACCTGGTGCTCCCAGAAACTCTCAGGGAGCCAGAGACGAGTAAGTGGGTCAATCACTGTCAAATCCTCATTTCAATACCATCATTTTACTCAACTTAACACCCTCTATGGTTAGAGTGTTCAGCCAGCTTGTGCCGGCTAGTCAACCTCTCAAATACCGCCATAAGCTCTTTCAGCGACCAGTCACTAGAGGAGACATGCCTATTTCCATTAGTCCTTGTCGGCTCGCTTCACTGAATATCCAGGCAAATATTATGACAGAAGACTTCATCCAAACTCATCATCAACTGATTCTTCAGTCAGTGCTTGAAACATAATATCAACTTCTTCCCGTTTTTTGACGGTATTTCTACTATATTCCTCACGCGTGGCATAGGTGCTGAGCAGCCGCTTCACAAAAAGAGGATACAGGTCAACATCACGAGCAAACTGCTGATAGTTGATATTCGGAGTGCCTTTCCCATACACTATCTCTGCCATTTGCTGTAAGGCGCGCGGTTTTTCCACTTGCAGAGAAATGGGTTCTCTCGTCCTCCATCCGTGTTCAGTCAATTGCTTAAACAAATATCTGTATTGGCGTTCCGTTATGATCTTGAGATCATAGGCACGCCGAATGAGCATTTGAATCGACACCCCCCAAACGGGCTTAAGCCTGGACAAGCTCGTTAAGGTCACAGGGGTTGTGATCTCTTCACGTATAGCTTGTTCGGGAAGCAAAAGCTCAGCAGCAAACCTGTACGCTTCATCTTCCATCTCGCGCGCTGTTCCCCTGACTGCTTGATGCATCACTAAATGACCAAGTTCGTGAGCCAGAGTAGATCGAAGTCGATCACCGGGTGTCTCACCTGAGAGGACAATCAGCGGTTTCTTCATCTCAAAAGCTGTTTGTGGTGAGGGGACATTCGCCCACAATGAGAAGGCATCGCAGGTAGCAAAATGCGCTGGCAATGCTAAAACAGACGCGCCACTCTGCTCGACGGCTTTTACCAAATGAGGAATAGGGACATCGAAAGAGAGACCAAGCGCATTGCGTGTGTATTGAGCCGCTGCAACAATGTCAACTTGTTCATCCGAGAGTTGAGGCAGCCGCATAACAACCTTGTTTCTCACTCGTTTTAATAAAGCGGTTAGCACTTCAAATTCGAGTTGACCTAATCGATGTACCTCATCTCTATCGGCTGCTGCCATATTCACGTGTGAACGGAAGAGCAATGATCCGAGTGGAAAGTTAGGAGGATCTTCTCGCCCAAAAAAGGGCAGTGGGAACCCTAACCGTGATGCTATCGCTTCAAGCAGCGCATCTGACGGCATGAGGCGCCCGCTTTCAATCTGGGCAATCGTTGATTGCGTGATTTCAAGAGACTCGGCTAACTCGCTCTGAGTGAGTCGCATCAGCTCACGCGCCTGTCGGATGCGATACCCGTTAATCATTATCCCTCTTCTTGAAGGTCGTCGTTGTCCTCTTCTAGAGGTTCGATGTCCAAATCACCCAATTCTTCAAAAGCGGCCTGGTAAGTCGTCGCTATATCAGCTTGTTCAGCGGGGTGAGGAATTTCTGCCCGCCATTTCATCACATTTGGTGAAAGTGGATAAACAAGTGATAAGCCCTTAAAGTCGCCAATATTGTTGGCTTTCCACAAGAGCAAAAGGCAATGCACATCGCTAAATTCTGAGGGAAGTAACAGTTGCGGGTGCTGTCGATAAAATTGACCTAGCGCCACTGAACGCCCTGGAGAGGGCACTTCCCCATTTAACGCTTTCCGGACTCGAATGGCGTATTCCTTGAACGTTAATTGCAGGCCGGCGTTGGCGAGATTCCTCGGTTCAAACTCCGTTTTCAAGTGATGTCCATCAAGAGCGTTCTTTGCCCAATTACGAACGAGGTCGGCATGTAACCAGGGATTGTAAGGAAACTTCTGGGTTTCAAAGTAACTCTTGGCATGGTCGGTACCAGATTCGAAAACATCGTAAAATGTGGGAAAGAGGTTGGATAAGGTTGCGAGAGCCTCGCACATCGGTGGAACGTCTTTAGCCTTCACTACAAATTCTCCTTAAAAGGACGGTCAAATTCTTACTTATAAAATTATCAGAAAAATGACAAAGCTGCAAGAGAGGTAATCGGGCTAGTACATTTGTCTGTCCGCTTATGAAGAGGCGTTGAAAGGTATTCTTGTTCCTCTGCTGCCAATCCATTTTTAGGCAGACCGCCGACTTTTTAGGCAAACGGCATTATTTGGGCAAAGCCTACTGGAGCAATAAGTTCCTCCGAAAATCGCCCGAAGAGGTTACTAATACACGAAATATGCATATTTTCATCCGCTTTCAGGTCGCACCGCGACAGAGCGCTTTCGCCCATTATAAACGATCGTCCTTCGCTAGGCAAACCTCAACTTTTACCAACGGCAAGTAAGAGCGGGAAATCGCTTTTTCCCGCTGTTCTATGGTATACTTCGACCATGAGTTACGCACAAGCAAAGCCCAAATAACCCGGTGTAACTTGTAAAAATAACAGCGGGAAATATTTATCGGCCAGGAGGAACCGATGCAACGGCGCATGACTTCGCCGAAAGCTGAGCGGAAGGAATGGACACCTCAACAGGTACTCGAATTATGGCGCCAGTATCTGCAAGGAAAAGATCATTCCGCTGGCACTATCAGAAAATATACTCAGGCCATCGCACACTTTTGTGCCTGGTACGAGCAAGAGGAACATGCAGCACTGACGCTCTCGGCTCTCACGCCTATTGCGCTCATTGGCTATCGCAACGAACTGCAGCATGAACAGCATAAATCGCTCAGTACGATCAACCTTCACATCAGCGCGCTACGGGCCTGGTGCGGGTGGATGACTGAGAAGGGTTATCTGGCCGCTGATCCTGCCGCTCATGTCAAACTGGTTGGCGGAGAAGCACCGTCCTCACGGACAGGGCTGAAAAGCGCGCAGATCAATGCTCTCCTCCGTCAGGCTCAAATCTCTCACGATCCAACACGCAACTACGCGATAGTCCAGGTGTTGCTGCAGACCGGGATCCGCTTAAGCGAGTGCGCCTCATTGACCTTCGAAGATATCACCTTTAATGAACGCAGTGGCTTGCTGCGAATCCGGGCTGGCAAGGGCAATAAGGCCCGTTCGGTCCCGCTCAATGCCTCGGCGCGGGAAGCAATCGCGGCCTACGTTGCTCCACGACTTGGAGTGGAGAAACCGTCGCTCAAGGGAGTGGCCGCCAAGTGGCCTAAACCCAAATCCCTGCAATCGTTTGAGCCACTCTGGCTGAGCCAGAAAGGGGGAGCACTCACAACCTCAGCCATGGGGCAGATGATTGCAGAGCTCGTGAAAGCCGCTGGAGAGTTGGTGCCGGAAGTAACGAGCGCCCATACGCTGCGGCACACCTTTGCCCGCAGTTATTTAGCGCAGTTTCCAGGGGATGTCGTTGGATTGGCGACACTGCTCGGACATAGCTCTTTGGATACGACAAGGCTCTATAGCCAGCCGGAAGTCTCCCAGTTAGCGTCGCGGGTCGAACAGCTTAATACCAATGCCTACTCGGGATGAAGCATTCTGGCATCCCACTGGAATATCGAAAAGATTTTTTTGGAATAAAGCAGACTATATCGCAGCTTGATAGGATAAGTTATGACATAGCTAAAAGCCAATTCACGTTCATCTACACCTATGTTGGAATTCACATAAGGACAAAGATCATTGGAATCATTCCTCACATTTGGAGGTGGCTCTTCTACAATGCTGTCCGGGACATCTATTTCGAACATGAAAAAAGGAACTAATTGGAACTATAAGCCCAGCAATTGCCAAGTGAGGGAAACCTAGGTTTTCAGTAGTGAATGGCTCACTATCCTCTTGACGTTTACATCACATTGCGCCAAGAGAAGACATGAAGCAGGTGCAGAAAGGCAAAGGTACTAGCCTGCTCGTGGCAGCCTAATACCTGAGAAGGGAGAAGCCGCCATGCCACGATTTGCTGTCTACTACATTCCTCAAGCCGATGATCCCTTCTATCTATTAGGAACCCAGGTCCTTGGCTACGATGTGCGAGCCCACCAAAACGTCATTCCGCCCTCTGAGCTAAAGGAGGTCCTGGGTCCAGGTAAGCAATCCTGGACAATGTTCTGCCGTCCCTATGGATTTCACTTGACCATTTGTGAGGCGCTCGATGTCGATTGGGCAACCATCCCTCGTGTGGAACAGGAACTGGCTGATCTACTCAAATGCTTTGATTCCAGCCATCTCTTTGTGCTTGATCGTAGAGATGACCAGCCAGTAGGTGTCTGGGAGGAAGGGGCTAGCAAGATATTGGCGTTACTCTACGAGCCCAACATGTCTCTGCGCATGCTCCATACTCTTCTCGTAGCACGGCTGACTCTGCTTGGGACCGGCTCAGGCTTTCTGAAGCGCTACCTGACACACCCACAGAAAGAACTTCCGCTTCATCTGGTGCAACAACTCAGATTGTTTTACAGCCCTAGGGTGTTCGAGAACTGGCATCCTCACTTCACCTTGCTCAATCCGTATGAAGGGGAAGAGGCACCTATGATAGCCTCCCGCCTCGCGCAGCTCTTCCAATCTTACAGGCGGGTCATAGTGCCAACGATTTGTCTACTCATTCAGGAGAACAATGAAGCCAATTGGCAGATCTATCAGGAGTTCCGTCGATGACTTGGTCAATCCTCTGTTTCAGTGAGTCCGAGCAAACTCTGAACTCCAAGTATCTAAAGCTCCTAACTTAATTGAAAGAATTGCCGGCCTATGCTAGAATAGGTCAGAGCAGCTATTAAACGAGGCTGAAACACACGTGTCAAGAATATTTTTAAGAAGGGCTTGTTTAATGAGAATATTAGTTACTGGCGGAGCTGGTTTCATAGGATCACACATTGTTGATAGCTACATAGCAGCGGGACACAGCGTGGCTGTTGTCGATAATTTATGGGAACATGGTGGGAAAGCGTCAAATGTCAATCCTAAAGCGGATTTCTTCAAAGTAGATATTAGAGATCAGGCTGCATTAGCCAGTGTCTTTGATGAGGTAAAGCCAGAGGTGGTGAACCATCAAGCTGCGCAAATGAGTGTCTTTGTCTCAACTCAAGACCCCAAATTTGATGCTGAAGTCAATATTATAGGTCTCTTCAATGTCTTAGAGAATGCTGGCCGGGTTGGCACTCGTAAAATCATTTTTGCCTCAACGGGTGCCGTTTACGGTAGCCCAGATCATTTTCCTATCACGGAGAAGTCGGAGTTATGGCCGGAATCTCCGTATGGAATTAGCAAAATGGCAGGAGAACATTATTTACGTGAATGGGCACTATCTAATGGAAGGACTTATACAATATTGCGTTATGCCAATATATATGGTCCGCGCCAAGACCCTTATGGGGAAGCTGGAGTAATTGCTATATTCATTAATCGCTTTCTCACGCACCAGTCGATACGTATTGATTGGGATGGCAACCAACAACGAGATTTTCTTTATGTAGGAGACCTCGTTCGGATGCATCAGCTTGTACTCAATGCAGGCGATAATGAAATATTTTGTGTGGGAACAGGAGTAGGAACATCAGTTAACGAAATTTACGAGCATTTGGCAGCCATCTTGGGGTACAGGCCAGAAATTATACGAGCTCCTAAACGCCCGGGTGACTTCTACAAGGCTTATTTTAGTTATTCTAAGGCTCAAACTGTTCTTGGATGGGAACCTCAAGTGACCCTGAGAGAAGGGTTAAAGGAAACAGTGGAGTTTTTCAGAAATCAATAAAAATTCTCACTCTGGAGAGATAGAGTACATAGTGGCGATTGGTGAGACAATGCTCGCTGCTATACCGAATTTAGGCTCTTCCGCTTTGTAGTACCCAGCAATAAAGCGAAAATGGCGTAGCGGGCGTGATAAGATGGACTACACCAAATTCAACATGTTGGGGATGAGTTTGGAAGGAATTGTCCCTCATTATAGCTCTGCACTGGTTTCTAGGTAGATCTACACAATAGCTGGGCATACGACCTTGGCTCAACATACTGCCAGCGGGTGCGTCCAGAACTGAAAGGGCTGTGCAGGAGCGCTGGATACGTGTTGTAGCAGGTGAGGGGCGCTTGCCATATCTACTCCCGAAGCGAGCGTTCACAGGCAGGCGTTTTCCAACATCAACGGCCTCTTACCTTGACATCAACGAATCGCCCGACCTATGAACGCACGGATACATACTGCGGCTGCGTTAAGCAGAGCAGTCGTATTAACTTGTGACCGGGTAGTTGGCAGCGCCTTTATGTTGCGTTGATGGCGCGGAATACTTCCGAATTAGTTTTGATAGAAGTTGCTCATGCTCTATAAGAAACTCTTCCGCTTCTTTAACCTGCTCGATAGCAACTTCCTCCAATCCGAAGGATTCGAAAGCACTATCAATAGTCGACCTGGGGATCTGAACTATAGATGCGACGGCTGTTCGATTCACCATAGCCTTGATCAGCGCTGCTCCGTCTAGTCTAATGGACCATAGCCGGTCATTAAAGAACTCTTGGCGGAATGCTGATATGTTTTCTGGATAATACAGTATGGTCCGAAACTCAATTGGATCCAGTTCAGACCAAAGCTCCCACTTCCCACATGGGTAAACTGACTGGGGTAGAAATGCTTGCATCGGATTGTTGAAAATGTCCTGGTATGTGTGAGATACATACCCAATCAGTACACTGAGAAAGTCGGGATCAAACGGAGAGAGTTTTATCCTCGTTTCGCATTCAAATGTCTCCGCGAACGACCTCATACGCGGACGATCATGAAGGAAGCGGGAAGCTGCGTAATCGCCTTCAAGTTCCTCCTGAACGGTACCCGTTTTGTAAATCCCTGTGCCGATCTTTGCCAAACGCTTAATCTGGAAAAATGGGTGTCCATACATCCTGTGAAAATAAGCTGGCTCACGGTCGATCTGCGGAAAGAGAGAGCAGACCGCAGCGGAGGTATCTCTACCAGACATGATCAACAGTTTGTGCGCGAAGTAGATGTGAGTTAAGCTGTCCATTAATCGTCTCCTTCTTGATTGGGCCGGAAGTCACTTTAGCTGCAAGTTGCGCCTCTAGCTGTTTAGGCTCCAGTCGTTATGACATGATGCGGCGTCTCGCCCCTCGAGACGAGTAGCACATTCATGGCACACTGTTTTGTGATAAACTGCATCGCCTCCTTTGTCCTCCCCGCTATGTGTGGGGAGGAGACCACATTTGGTAACTGCAAAAGACTGTTTTCATGAGACGGGGGTTCGGGTTCAAAGACGTCTAAGCCTGCTCCAGCAATATTCCCCTCCGTCAGGGCACGATAGAGATCCGCTTCTTTAAGAACAGCGCCTCGCGAAACGTTTATCAGCACGGATGATGGCTTCATCATCTGCAACAGGTCCATGCCGAACATTCCCTTAGTCTCATTTGTCAAAGGAACCGCCAGTCCCACAATATCTACTTGTCGAACCAAGTCAGTCACAGCCAGAAAAGAAACTTGCATCTCGCGCTCTTTCTCCGAGTCCAAGGGTTTGCGCTTGTAGTAAAAGACCTGCATGCCGAAAGGGATTGCCCGAGTGGCGATTGCGCATCCTATTTGCCCCAAACCAACGATACCCAATGACTTGCCATTTAACTCCCAGATTCCTTGCTCCATGAGTTGAGCTTGAACCCATTGCCCTGCGCGCATAGCCGAATCAGCCAAGCACAGTCTCTTGTAGAGGGCTAATAAGAGCGCAAAAAAATGTTCAGCTACCGCTATCGCATTTCCGCCCTGCACATTGGCAACCCACACACCTCGTCGCCCCGCTGCTGATACATCAATCCCGTCGACTCCGGCACCCCATTTTTGAATAAGCTTTAGTTGTGGCCCCTGCGCTATTAACTGTTCTGAAATCTCCACTCCTGTCCAGATCAGGAAGTCGGCTTGTTCTAAAGCAGTGGAGATCGCCTTATACCGCTGACCAGGTGTTAGCGAGACGATGTGTATGTCTGGTAAAAGTTCGGATAGTATTGGATAAGCTTCTCGAGCGAACTGCTCAGGCATTAAAAGAAGCAGTCTTTTCATAGCTCTCTTTGACCCCCTCTCGCGATCTATTAGGGCGCTAAGCGCTGTGTGAATTCAGCCGCATTGGAAAATGGACAACCGTAGTCGACAACAAGCTATTAACGGGCCAGTTGTCTTTATCTTTTCTGATTTAATTTTTCTTTATACGTCTCCATCTCGTAGTAGCCGGTTCTTTCTCTGTACTGCTCTTAGATCTTTCTTCTAACGTTTTCAGGAACTCTCGTATATCCGTGATCTGGCGTTGGATGCGGAGTTGACGCATACAGGTCAGCGCTTCTTCGGCCAGGCTAGCCGCCGACTCCAGATCTCCGTCGGCTAACTTGAGCATGGCCTGGCCGAACTTGACGTAGCCGGTCCCCTCCA